>DASPNR010000023.1 GCA_035626395.1 Candidatus Limnocylindrales bacterium
TTCGACTTCGACCCGCTGCCCACGCTCCGCGGCCTCACCGAAGGCCGACTCACCGAGAGCGACCTCGGCGACTACGAGATCGAGATCACCCCGGACGCGCCGCTCGTCGCCGACGCGGGCGCGTCCGGCCCCGCCTTCCCCTTCCACTGACCGCCTCACCCGCGCGTCAACTGCCGGTACTTGATGCGGTGGGGCTGCGTGGCGTCTTCGCCGAGGCGCTGGCGCTTGTCCTCTTCGTAGTCGGAGAAGTTGCCCTCGAACCAGAAGACCTTGCTGTCACCCTCGAAGGCGAGGATGTGCGTGGCGATGCGGTCGAGGAACCAGCGGTCGTGGCTGATGACGACGGCGCAGCCGGCGAACTCGAGCAGCGCCTCCTCCAGCGCTCGCAGCGTGTCCACGTCCAGGTCGTTGGTCGGCTCGTCGAGCAGCAGCACGTTGCCGCCCGACTTCAGAAGCTTGGCCAGATGCAGCCGGTTCCTCTCGCCGCCCGACAGCGACTTGACCCTCTTCTGCTGATCGTTGCCCTTGAAGTTGAAGGAGGCGACATAGGCACGGGAGTTGACCTGCCGCTTCCCGACCATGACGAACTCGTTGGGTCCGTCGCTGATCTCCTCCCACACGGTGCGCTCGCCGGCCAGCGCGTCGCGCGACTGATCCACGTACGAGAGCTGGACCGTGTCGCCAACGGTCAGCGTGCCTGCATCGGGCGTTTCCTGCCCGACGATCATGCGAAAGACGGTCGTCTTGCCCGCACCGTTGGGACCGATCACGCCGACGATCCCGCCGCGCGGCAGCGAGAATTCGAGATTGTCGAACAGCAGCCGATCGCCATAGGACTTGCGCACGCCCTTGGCATCGATGACCACGTCGCCGAGGCGCGGTCCGGGCGGTATCACGATGCGTCCGCTCTCGGGCGCGGCCGCGGCCTTCTCGTTCTCGCCGAGCAGCGATTCGTACTGATTGATGCGCGCCTTGCCCTTGGCGTGCCGCGCGCGCGGCGCCATGCGGATCCATTCGAGCTCGCGCTCGAGCGTCTTGCGCCGCGCCGATGCTTCCTTTTCTTCCTGCTGCAGCCGCTTGTTCTTTTGGTCGAGCCAGGAGGAGTAGTTGCCCTCCCACGGAATGCCTTCGCCGCGGTCGAGCTCGAGGATCCATCCGGCGACGTTGTCGAGGAAATAGCGGTCGTGGGTCACTGCGACCACGGTGCCCTTGTACTCGCGCAGGTGCCGCTCCAGCCACGCAACCGACTCGGCATCCAGATGATTGGTGGGCTCGTCCAGCAGCAGAATGTCCGGTGCGCGCAGGAGGACCTGGCACAGCGCCACGCGCCGCTTCTCGCCGCCCGACAGGTTGGCCACGTTGGCATCGGGCGGCGGCAGGCGCAGAGCATCCATGGCGATCTCGAGCTGGCGATCCAGCTCCCAGGCATCGGCGGCCTCGATCGCATCCTGCAGCCGCCCCTGCTCGGCCAGCAGCTTGTCGAGCTCGGCGTCCTCCATCGGTTCGGCCATGCGCATGGAGATGTCTTCGAAACGCTGCAGGAGAGCTCGCGTCTCGGAGACGGCCTCCTCGACGTGCTGCAGAACGGTCTTGGACGGATCCAGCTCGGGCTCCTGCGGCAGCATTCCAATGGTCGTGCCTTCGGCGGCGAAGGCCTCGCCGGCGAAGTCCTTGTCGACGCCCGCCATGATCCGCAGCAGCGTGCTCTTGCCGGCGCCGTTCAGACCGAGAACGCCGATCTTGGCGCCCGCCCAGAATGACAGCCAGATGCCCTTGAGGATCTCGCGGCCTTGCGGCGTCACCTTCCGGACGCCCTTCATCGTGTAGATGATCTGAGGCATAGGCCGGCTCGATTAGCCCGCGCGAGCCGCAACGTCTACGCGGCCACTGGCCCCCATCGCGGTCATTCGCGCGGCACATCGGCTGGAACCAGCGTCGCACCCTGGTGTAGAAGAACCGGTCGCGCTGGCTGGCAGCCGACACCGCCGGCTGCGCGCCGGCAAGGGGGATAGCAGCAAGATGCCGTTGGATACCGTTCGCGTTCTTCTGGTCGACGATGATCCGGACTACCCGGTTCTGCTGCGCGATCTCCTGTCCGACATCGTCGACTGCAAGTACGAGATCGACTGGGCCTCCAGCTATCGCACGGCCTGCGAGCACATCCGCAGGAACACCTACGACGCCTACCTCGTCGACTACCGCCTCGGCGAGCACACCGGCCTCGATCTGCTGCGCAACGAGCTCGAGCGCGGCCGGCTGGGCCCCGTCATCGTCCTGACCGGCCAGGCCACGCGCGAGCTGGACCTGGAGGCGATGCAGGCGGGCGCGGCCGATTTCCTGATCAAGGGTGCCTTCCGCGCCGCCGACCTCGAGCGATGCATCCGCTATGCGATCGTCCGTCATCAGGAAAAGTCGGCGCCGGCCAAGGCCACGGGCGGCCCTTCGTCGCGGCGCATGGTCTGCTTCCTGGGCGCCAAGGGCGGGGTCGGGACGACCACTGTGGCCGTCAACGTGGCTGCCGCTCTGGCTCGCAGCGGCAAGCCGACGCTGGCCCTCGACCTGCATCCGGGGTTCGGCACGCTGGCGCTGCACCTGAAGGCAAGCGTACGCCAGGACCTCGGCGACCTGATGCGGCACGCCCCGGAGGAGATCAACGAGGTGTCCATGCGACACGCCGTCACCAGCCATGCCGGCGGCCTGGACCTGGTTGCCGCCCCGCAGCACGCACACAAGTACCGGACGATCACGCCCGAAGCCGCGCGCGCCATCGTCGACACGGCCTACCATATGAGCGCGTTCTCGGTGGTCGACCTGCCGAGCGACGGCTCGCTGGCCAATCGTGAAGCCATGTGGCGCTCGGCATTCGTCGGCCTCGTCGTCGAGCGCGAGCCGGCTTCGCTGGTGGCGGCCGAACGCATGCTCGAGCTGCTCGGAAGCTGGGGC
Source organism: Candidatus Limnocylindrales bacterium (assembly GCA_035626395.1). Lineage (NCBI taxonomy): Bacteria > Bacillati > Chloroflexota > Candidatus Limnocylindria > Candidatus Limnocylindrales > Candidatus Limnocylindrales bacterium. Next base: position 2,944 of record DASPNR010000023.1, read on the forward strand.
ATCCGCAAGGCGGTGGGCCTGGTGATCGTCGACCGCGGCAGCGGCTACACGCTGCCGGTCTCGGCAGTGGCGCAGAAGCTGGAGCGGCAGGTGTACGGCATCGTTCCTCCGGCGCGCGAGGCTCTCGAGGAGGCGGCGCACCGGCCGGCGCCGCTGGTCACCGCCAACCCCAACCACGAGGCCGCTCGCGCGATGGCCGCGCTCGCCGATCGCCTGGCCGGCGACGTGCTGCGTCCCATCGCCGTCTGATCTCGCCTCCCCTGCCGCTGCCATGAGCTGCCGATCGCGCCTGCGCAGCGTCGCACTCTGTGTCGGCGCCGGATTCGCCGTAGCCCTGTCGCTGACCGAGGCGCTGTGGCTGCAGGGGCGCTTCTTCCCCACCACGCCGCTCGTCGACTGGCTGCCGGCGATCAACGAGCCGCTGGACCGCTGGATCTGGTATCTGATGATCGCTGCGGCCATGGCCCTGGCCGTGCTGCCGTGGCGGCGCGCAGCCGCCGCCGCCGGCGCCGTGCTCTATTTCGGCTACAGCCTCTGGGACCAGCAGCGCTGGATTCCCTTCTTCAACGAAGTCGGCGCGCTGCTTCTGGTGCTGGCGATCCACCGCGGGCGCAGCGAGAAGGAAGCGCGCGAGGCGCTGGATGACTGCGGCATCGTCATTGCCCTGATCTACGTGTGGAGTGGGCTGCAAAAGCTCAACTACTGGTTCTACGTCAAGGTGTTCCCGTGGATGGTCGGCGCCTTCACGCCGCATCTTCCCGAGCCGGTCGCGCAGTGGCTGCTGGGATGCGCGGTCCTGGTCCCGTTCATCGAGGCGCTGACCGGCTTCGCGCTGCTGACGCTGCGCTGGCGGCGCATCGGCATGTGGAGCGCCATCGCCATGCACGCCTTCATCCTGCTGTGCGTAGGGCCGCTCGGCCTGGGCGGCAACGTCCAGGTCTGGTTCTGGAACGTGGCCAGCGCGGCGCTCGTGTACCTGATCTTCGAGAGCAGCCCGACGCCGTTGCAGGAGATGCTGGCGCTGCGCGCGCGGCCGCTGCGAGCGGCGCTGATGGCCTTCTTCGGCATCGCGCCGATCCTCAACTTCGTGGTGCTGCCGGGCATCGGCCGCTGGGACGATTTCCAAGCCGCGACGCTGTATTCGGGCAACGAGTCTCAAGGCAAGGTGTACATGACGCCGCAGCTCGCGCTGCGCCTGCCCGAGCCGCTGCACGACCTCTTCGAGCGCGACGCCGATGGCCAGGTGCGGCTCGACCTGAAGGACTGGGCCTACTACGAGCTGAACGTCCCCGACTACCACGCGCAGCGGGTGCACGAGAACGCGGCGCGCCGGCTGTGCCAGTACCTGGGCAACCCCGATGGACTGGTGCTGCGCGCCGGCAGCAAGTCGGACGCGTTCACCGGCGAGCGCCGCATCCTCGAGCGGCGCTGCCGCGACCTCACCCCGGTGGTGGCCGCGCCGCGCGCCCGGTAGGCCGGACGGCTTGTTTCCGAGGCCGGCGGGCGTATTGTTCGCGACTGGCCTTGCCGCCCCGAGCCCCATGCCCCGGCCCGCGGGACGGCTATCCAACACATCCCCAACCCAGGAGACACGAATGCTTCAGCGTACCCTCGCCCCGCTCGCAATGGCGCTCTTGCTGCCCATCGCGGCGATGGCCGAAGAGATCGTCGCAACCGTCGGCGATCAGAACATCACCCGGTCCGAGCTCGAGAAGAGCGTCAAGGCCGAGCTCATGAAGAACGAGCAGGAGCGCTACGAGATCCTCGAACAGGGCCTCGACAACATGGTCTCCGACAAGCTGCTGGAGATGGAGGCCAAGACGCGCGGCACGACGGTCGAGGCGCTGAAGCAGGAGCTGATGTCGGCCGAGGTGCCCGAGCCGACGGCCGAGCAGATCCAGGCGCTCTACGATCAGGCCAAGGAGCAGCTCGGCGGTCAGACCCTGGATCAGGTCAAGCCGCGCATCATCGAGTACCTGAAGGGCCAGGAGCGCGCCAAGAAAGCTCAAGCACTACTTGCAGAGCTGCGCACCAAGCACCCCACCGCGATCAAGCTGGCTCCGCCGACGGTCGAGGTCAGCGATGCCGGCCGCGAAGCCAAGGGACCGGCCAACGCCAAGGTCACCATCATCGCCTTCTCCGACTACGAGTGTCCGTTCTGCAAGCGGGCGGACGAGACCGTGCATCAGGTTCTCAAGGAGTACGAGGGCAAGATCCGGTACGTCCACCGCGACTACCCGCTGCCGTTCCACAAGAACGCGCGCAAGGCGGCGATGGCCGCGCGCTGCGCGGGCGACCAGGGCAAGTTCTGGGAGTTCAACGAGGCATTGTTCAAGGCCACCGACATCTCCGAGCCCAAGCTCGGCGAGATCGCGACGACGCTGACGCTCGACAAGGCCAAATTCGACGAGTGCCTGGCCTCGGACAAGTACAAGACGATGATCGACGAGGACGTCGAGGCTGCCGGCGAGGCCGGAGTCTCGGGCACGCCCGCCTTCTTCATCAACGGCCGCATGCTCTCGGGCGCGCAGCCGCTGGAGCGCTTCAAGGCGCTCATCGACGCCGAGCTGCAGAAGTCCTGACGCGAAGCGGTCAGGCCTCGATTGTCCGACTTCGACCCGATGCGGTAGAAGCCGGCTGCGAGGCCTGACCGCGCGTAACGAAGCGGCGGCCCAGGGCGTCCTCCTTCCGCCATGTCCGCTTCACCTGCCTCCTCGCAATCCGCCGCCGAGACATCCGAGCGCCTCGCTGCCGTCTTCGAGTCCGAGCGCGCGCGCCTGTGGGCCATCGCGTATCGGATGACGGGCTGCGCCGCCGATGCCGACGACATCGTTCAGGAGACGTTCGCCAAGGCCCTGGCCGCAAGCGCCACGCTGGCGGTCGAGGCGTGGCGGGGCTGGCTGACGCGAGTTGCGGTCAACGACGCCATCGACGTGCTGCGGCGGCGCAGGCGCCGTGGCTATCCGGGCGCGTGGCTGCCCTCCCCGATCGAATCGGCGGCCGCCCTTGCCGACAGCGAAAGTGCAGGCCCCGAGCAACGTTACTCGCTCGTCGAGAGCCTTTCCTTTGCATTCCTGCTGGCCCTCGAGGCGCTGTCGCCGAAGCAGCGTGCGGTGCTGCTGCTGCGCGAAGTCTTCGATCATCCTGCGGCCAGCGTCGCCGCCATGCTCGGCATGACCGAAGGCAACGTGCGCATCACGCACCTGCGAGCGCGGCGCCTGCTCGATGGCTACGAGCGCGAGCGAACGACGTCGCACGTCCGAGAGCGCACGCAGCAGGCACTCGGCGAGCTCCTGCGCGGCCTGCTCGCGCAGGACGCTGCAGCCGTCGAAGCGCTTCTGGCCCGCGACGCCCGCGCGCTCACCGACGCCGGCGGCGAGTTCAACGCGCTGGCCAGACCGATGCTCGGCGCCGATCGCGTGGCGCGCCTGCTGCTGCGAGTGGCGGCCCGACGCGCCCCTGGCTCGGTCGTCGAGCTGCGCGAGCTCAACGGCGAACCGGCGCTCGTGATCGTCTACGCCAGGACGGAGAGGCGCCAGGCCCCCCGCGCCGTGCTGCGCTGCGAGCTCGACGGCGGCGGCCGCATCCGCGCCGTCCACGTCGTCCTGGCGACGCGAAAACTGCGGCACGTCCCCTTCCCCCCGGGCGGCGAAAGCGCAACCCCGCGAAAGGCTGCGGGTTCCGTATAAATCGCCGGAAAACCGCGAATCGACCGAAGCGCTGTCGACACGAGCCGCCGCGCCGCCAGGTGGGGAAAACTTCTCCTACCCTGTTGATGCTGACACCGGGGTAAGTTTAGGGTCTGTCAGTATCCACCCTGGGAGGGACCGACATGACCGTCTCCAATGCGATCTCGATGTTGAGTCTGGCCTCGGCTCTGACCGCGCTTGTGACCCTCGCTCATGCCCAGACGCCGCCCGCCGATCCGACGGCCACCGCGCGCCAGGCCGCGCCGATCATTCTGACCGGACTGGACATTCCGGACTGGTCGCGAGCGGCAGCGGCGGTCGTCTGTCAGCCCTATCCCTCCGGCGCGCTGACCGGCGAGCGCACGGCACACAACGGCACCACGTTCGTGCCGCCCGACGTCCGCGCGGGCGTCGATCCGAACCAGATCGTCGCCTTCGCCTGGCGCGGCACCGGCTTCGAAGAGATTCCGGTGCAGGTCGACGAGATCATGCCGTACTGCCTGGCCAACCCGAACTCGGACTTCGGCATCTATTCGGGAACCGACAAGGAGCTTTCGTACGCCTGGGACGTGGAGAGCTGGAAGAAGGTGGCCGGCACCTGCACCGCCGAATACGACGAGGGCGAGTCGGCGACGCCCGACCCGGCGCCCACGCTCGATGACGACGACGAGATCGTGTTCATGGCCTCGGACGCCGGCACGGTCGCGCCGTCAGGCGCGCCGCTTCCGTTCGGCGTCAACGCGCTGCACGCGGTGGCCATCGTCGATCCTCTCGCACCCACGACCGCCTCGTTCGTCTACCTCGGCCTCCGCGAAGGCGGCTCCGCCTTCGATGCGAGCAACGGCTACGTCTCCTACGTCCGCGATGCGAACGCGGACCAGTGGATCGATCGCTCGTTCTACGCCGACAACGACCCTGAGAAGCTCGGCAGCAGCAACACAGGCTATGGCCCCAACCTCAGCGGCACCGTCTGCGACGAGAACGGCGTGCCACGCAGCTCCAACGATCGCTTTCCCCGCGACGGCGTGACCGTGTCCACGGACACGTATCACTGGCGCGCAACCGGACGATGGATGGTGCGCAACATCTCGGTCGCCAGACCCGGCGCGCCCGGCGTCTACGGGCCCGATCTCGTCGACCGCTGGAAGGGGCGGGCCTTCCAGCAGTCGCCGGATTCGACGATCTCGATCGTCGGCTTCGAGGACGAGCAGGTGAACTGGGAAGCCAACTCGGCGCTTCTCGGCGAGCTGACCGGCCCGGTGCGCGCGATTCGCGAGACCTGGGGCGCCGACTCCGGCACCAACGTCACCAAGACCGAGGCCTTCTACCGCGACGTCGTCACCTACCGCTATCACGTGCGCGTGCATCCGATTCCTCCCGACGGTCTCTACACGTCGTGGGACTACAATGCGGGCGTGGCCACGACGTACTACAACACGCTCAAGCCCGGTGGCGTGGCCATCGACGGCGTCAACGACGACGTCGGCAACGTCGACGCGGTCGCCGGCCGCCCCGCGTTCTTCGACCTCAACGATCCGACGTTCAACGTGCCCTCGGCGCTGCTGAACTGGGAGCAGGTCTCCGGCGCGGGCGATGCGGGATCGCTGGTCTACATCATCGAGATGAAGGGAGCGACGTCGGTCGAGAATTCGGCGGTGGTTCCCTACTACCGCGACGACGCGTGCGTGGACGACGGAACCGGCGATGATCCGGTGCAGCGCCCGTGGCCGGGAGAATCGAGCACGGACCAGCGGGTCAAGGACGGCTACGTCGCGCTTGCGGGCGGCACGCCCTACGAAGAGCTCGAGTGCATCCAGAAACAGGGGGCCTGGGGCGCCCACGGCGTCCACTACTTCGTGGACGGCGACACCGACAACGCGTTCCTGCCCGAGACCGTGACCGAGATCGACGCCCAGCAGTGGCAGTTCATGGTGCCGACCTCGGCTCCCACCAACGTCGGCGATGCCTATGGCAACAACGTGCGCGTGCCGCTGCAGACGGCGGTCATTCCGGTGGCCGACGCACCCGCAGGCCTGCCGCCGACGGCTTCGAACGCGCAGGCGACGACCGAGCGGGACCATCCGGTGACGGTGACGCTGAGCGCGGTCGACAACGACACGTGCGAGCTCGCGTTCCGCATCGTCGACGCGCCCGCCAACGGCGACGTCGGCGAGATCGCCGGCGCCGCATGCGCCGCCGGCTCGCCGCACAGCGACACCGCGCAGGTCACCTACTCGCCGGCCGACGGCTTCGTCGGCACCGATACGTTCACCTATGTCGCCAACGACGGCACCTCCGATTCGCAGCCCGCGACCGTGACCATCACCGTCACGCCGCCGCCTCCGCCCTGCGCGACCGGGCCGCAGGACGGCTGCCGCCTGCCGGTCAAGGCGGGAAAGGCCAAGATCACGCTGCGCAACGGCAGCGACGACGAGGAAGAGCTGCTGTCGTGGCGGTGGACGAACGGCGAGGCCACGGCGACCGAGGACTTCGGCCATCCCAACGTCGACACCGCCTACGAGCTGTGCGTGTTCGATGCCGCGGGCGAGGCCGTGGCCGCCTTCGCCACCGATCCCGAGCAGGACTGCAACGGCCGTCCGTGCTGGAAGCCGGTCTCGCGCGGATATGCGTTCGACCGGCGCGTCGAGGACGAGGAGACGGGCGACTCCTCCACCGCCAGGCTGACGCTGCGCGGCGGCGAGGAAGGCAAGGCCCGCATCACCGCCTCCATCCGCGGATCGCTTCTGGACGTGGGCGCCCTGCCGGCCGAGCAGCCCGTCTCGGTGCAGCTGCGCGCCAGCAACGGCGAGTGCTGGGAGGCGCTCTACAGCGCTCCGGCCAGGACCAACACGGAGTCCGAGTTCGTCGACAACGCCGACTGATCGAGCTCGCGGTCACGGCGGCCGGTGTGGCCGCCGTGACCTCCGACGCCGCCGCGATCCTCAACGATCCGTCGCTTCCATTCTCGCCGCGCGTGCATTGATGCGGCGCCGCGCCGGCTGCTCGACCAGCAAGTAGGTGACCGAGGCAACCGCGAGCAGCAGAGCCAGCGCCAGTGCGAGCTGCGCAGCCTCGGCCGCCGCCACCGCCGCCGCCCCCTGCGGTCCGCCGTCGATGAGGTGCGAGAAGCCGGCGCGCCGTCCCGACCAGCGCAGGATCGGAAACAGCAGGCGCAGGATCAGCTCGAACACCGCCACGTGCATCATGTAGATCGAGTACGACAGTGCCCCCACCCGCTGCGCCGCAGACGCGTGCAGCGCGCGCGAAACGAATCCCTGCTCATGAGCGAACACGTAGATGGCGGCGGCGAAGAGCAGCGGCGCCGCAATCGTCCACGCCTGATGCTCGGCCACCGCGACGAAGGCGGCGACCGCGGCCACGGCAGCGACCTCCAGGGCAGACGCGAACGGCAGTGCCTGCGCCCTGGTGCGGACGAACAGCACATACAGGAGGTGGCCGAGCAGGAACCCGTAGAAGCAGCGGAAGATGCCGTAGTCGTCGGTCGCGTCCAGATGGCCGGCGAGAAGGTAGACGGCGGCTGCCGCGGCAACGATTGCGACCGCTTCGACCGCATGCAGGGCGGGTCGCGGCCGCACCGTCAGGCACAGCAGGCCGAACACCACGCACACCCAGAACTCCAGGCCGATGCTCCAGCTCGGATAGTTCCAATCCAGATGGTAGGCCGGATCGACGGCGGCAAGACCGAGCGGCCGCACCATCGCCAGATCCAGCAACAGTGACGTCACCGATTGACGGCCTGCCCACGGCAGCGGCTCGGCCTGTCCGCGGACGAGGAGCGGCGAAAGGAGCCGCACGGCAACCACTGCGGCCAGCGCGAACGCATGCAGCGGCCAGAGGCGGCCGAAGCGGCGCAGCACGAACGCCAGCCAATGGCGCGGCGACCGCATCCGCTCGGCGTAGGCATGCGCGATGACGAAGCCGCTGAGCACGAAGAAGAAGTCGACGAACAGCCACGCCGAGCGAACGAACGATGCCTGACAGATCCGTGGGGGTACGGGCCATTCCTGGATGCAGAAGTGCAGCAGCGCCACCAGCAACGCGCAGATACCGCGCCAGGCATCGAGAGTACGAAAGCGCATTGCTGCTGCCGATCCGTTGGTCCGCGAACCGCCCATCATCGCGCATCGACCGGATGGAACCAAGTTCGCAGCAGCCGCCGTACGCCCGTGCCGCCGGCGGCGACCAGCATCACCGGCGACGCGACGACCGAGTTGACTAGCGCACGGCCGTGCTTCAGTGCTGGCCCATGCCGCACCCGCGCCTGTCCGCTTCCACCATGGCCGCCTACGGCGGACCGACGGTTGCTCTGTCGTTCCTGCTGTTCTTCGTCCTGTTCTACTTCCTCAAGTTCGCGACCGACGTGCTGCTGCTGCCGCCGGCGACCGTGGGGGCGCTGTTCGCCGTGGCCAAGCTCTGGGACGCGGCCAGCAATCCGCTCGTCGGCAACTGGAGCGACGGTGCGCGTTCTTCGTGGGGACGGCGTCGGCCCTTCCTGCTGGCTGCCCTGCCGCTGCTGGCGCTGACGTTCGCGCTGCTGTGGCGACCGCCGGCGTCGATGGGGCCGCACATGACGACGCTGTGGGTCGGCGTGGGCCTCTTCGGCTTCTTCACGGCCTTTGCCATGTATGCCATTCCGCACGCCGCGCTCGGCGCCGAGCTCAGCACCGACTCGCACGAGCGCACGCGGCTGTTCGGCGTCAAGCAGATCAGCTTCACGCTGGGAATGCTGGTCGCGTTCGCGGCCATCCAGCAGGTGATGAACGCAGCAGACCCGCGCGCCGCCGCGGCCTGGCTGGCACTGCCGGCGGTGCTGGTGGCGGTGATCGTTCTGGCCATCACCCCGCTGGTCATTCCCGACGCAGCCAGACGCCGCACGCACGAGCAGAGCCTGCTGCAGGGTTTGCGGCACGTATGGCACGACGACGCGGCAAGGATGCTGCTGGTGGTCTGGTTCGTCGAGAATCTGGGCGTAGGCGCGGTGGGCACGATGGCTCCCTATATCGCGCAGTACGTGCTCGAGCGGCCCGACATCGTCGGCGTTCTGCCGGCCTCGTACGTGCTTGCGGGCGTGCTGGCCATTCCGGTCTGGGTCAGCGTCTCCCGCCGCTTCGGGACGCGCGACACGTGGATGGCCTCGATGCTGCTGGCAGCCGTATCGTTCGCGGGCATGACCTTCGTGGATGCGAACCGGCTTCCGCTCGTGTTCGTCCTGCTGGCGCTGGCGGGCTCCGCGATGGGCTGCGGCAGCGTGCTGTCGTCGTCGCTGATGGCCGACATCATCGACCGCGACGAGCAGCGCAGCGGTCATCGCCGCGAAGGGACCTACTACGCCGCGATGCTGTTCGCTCTCAAGATCGGCGGCTCGCTGGCGACCGCCGGCAGCGGCTTCCTTCTGGGCGCCGTCGATTTCGTTCCCAACGTCGAGCAGACCGACCGTAGCCTGGCCGGCATGCGCTTCCTCTTCGGCGGGATGCCGGCCGCCGGATATCTCGTCGGCGCCTTCCTGTTCCGGAAGTTTCCGTTGGGCCGTCGCTTGGCCGTCGCGCCTGAGCCGGCCCCGACGCCGGCGGCCTGAGCCGCGCGCTGCCAATCGCCCGCCGCGCCGCACGAGTCTGCGCGCCGGTGCAAATGCCGGCGCCCGCTCGTGAGCGGATCGGCCCGCGCACCGGTGCACGCGATCAGTCGAAGACGATCTCGTCGAAGCTGGCGGTGAAATCGACGGCGCCCGAATTGTCGTACGCCATCATGCCCACCTGCAGCGTTGCCGCCAGGTCGGGACGACTGACCGAATGCAGCAGCGTCCAGCTCCCCGCGCCGATGTCGCGGTAGTGCATCGAGAATTGATTGCCGGCGCGCACCAGCCGAACCTCGCCGTCGAACCCGGCGATGGCCTGGAAGTCATAGTAGCTGCTCGAGTCGTCGGTGGTCTTGAACTCGTTCGCCATCGGGAAGGCGTAGGAGCCGGCGCCGATGGCCACGTGCACGAAGTTGCTGTTCAGCGGCGTCGAGGCCGGATCCCGCGCGAGCAGGCCGCCGAGCACGTACTGCGGGTCGGGACCTTCGGCGGCATTGCTGGTCTTGGCGGCGTGCAGCGGCGCGTGCACGTCGAAGTCTCCGGTGACCAGCTTGTAGACGAGCACGGACTCGGAGGTGTTGTACCAGTTCGAGGACTGGTTGATCTGGATGTGGAGCTGCCCGCCCGAGACGCTCACTGTGGCGATCTCCGGATGCAGGACGCTCCAGCTGTCGTCCAACGTCCCGCTCTCGAAATCATCGCCGGGACCGTCGGGCGGGAGCGACGTCGTCGTCGTGCTGGTCGTGGTGGTGGTCGACAGGATCAGCGCCACGATCTCGTCGGTGTCGTCGCTGACGTCGGCGCGTACGCTGTCGACCGCGCCAGAGGTGATGCAGTCGGAGGGCTCGAACGATTCGGCTTTGGCAAAGGCTGCCGTCAGCTTGTCGTCGCACTTGCCGAAGACGAGGTCGGCGCCGCTGCGGACGTTCTTCTGATGGACCTTCAGGCGGCAGGCCGCGTACTTGCCCGCGGCCTTGAGCTGCAGCGACGCGCACAGGCTGGCCGTCGCCTCCGCGTCCGGTGCGATCGCAGCCGTCAGCGCCTGCGTTCGCTGCTGTCCGTCGGTTGCTGCCGCGGCCGCGTCGAACGCGCTGCTGCAATCACCCTGCGCGTCCGCCTTCGCCCAGCCCTTTTCCAACAGCTCCGTGCACTTGGGCTGCCCCGGCGTCTCGATCGTGCCGCCGGCGCGCACGGCGGAGGCCTGCGCGGACGATACGCACGAGTAGTGCTTTCCAGCCGAAAGGATACGGACGGCGTCGCAGGCCTGCGCGTCCGCGACGTCGGCCTTCAGCATCGCGACGCCGATCAGGCTGGCGATGCCGACCCCGCGCATTGCTCGCGCCCGCAGCCCCGGACCATGCCATCGCTCCGCTTGCGGCTTCGCCTGGCGCTCCCGCGGCCCTTGCACCTCGTTCACTTGCATCGTGATCCCCCTGCGGATGGCACGGCATCCGTGATCGGAAACCATAGGCCACGCGCACGGGCCGCGGCAAGAGCCGACAGGCACGTCCGGCTGCGCCGGCGCGCTTTTCGTGATGAACGCGTGTTCAGGCGAACCGCGCCGGTCGGCGGGAACGCGACTGCCGTTCCACCGGTGCGCGCGGCCGACTCCGCCATCCCGATCCTCGCGAACGCGCGTCCGACGTGGCTACGACTTCTCGTCTTCGTCGGGCTTGCGGAACTGGTCGTGACAGCTCTTGCAGTTGCCGAACATCGCCTTGGATGCGGCGCCGACGTCGCCGCCGGAGCGGGCGGCCTCCGCGAGCTTGCCCGCCTTGTCCTCGAGATCCTTCATCGACGCCTCGAATTTCGGCCACTGCTCCCAGATCGCCGGCAGCGCGCGCGAGCTCTCGTGCGTGCTGCCTTCGGGAAACAGCGGCAGCGCCTTGGCGGCATCTTCCTTGATCTTGTCGGCAGCGGCCGGCACCGGCGACAGATCCCCCGCCTTCATCGCGTCGCCGATGATCTTGGCGTTGCCGCCGATGCGCTCCATCAGCTCATGGCGATCGTGAATGGGCCCCGCGGGCAGCTTGCTGTCGGCGCCGTTGGCGACCGCCGCGGACATCAACGCGATGGCAGCGAAGGAGAGTGCGATGCGTGCTTCCATTCTGTCCTCGTGGCCGGGAGGCCGGCGTCAGTCTTCCACTTCATGTCCGATCGGCGCCACGCTTCGCACGTACGCGGCGATGGCGCGGCGGTCGGCGTCGCTCATGTCCTTGTAGCCGGGACCGCCGCCGACGCCATCGACGACCTCCGCCATCGACCCCTGCACGTTGTCGAAGTCCGGCAGCATGCCGAGCTCCAGCACTGCGGCGATGTCGGCCTCGTCCCAGTCGGCGATGCCCGTGGCATGGGGCGTGATGTTCGGGATGTCCTCGCCGCCGGGTCCATCGCTGGTGCCGGCCATGTACAGCGAGCGGTCGACGGCACCGAGCCAGGTACGCGGCGTGTGGCAGTCGGCGCAGAGCGAGACGTTCTCGGCGAGATAGCGACCGCGCTCGACGCCCTCGGTCGGAGTGCTCGCGGCGGGCACGGCCGGCTCGGCCAGCAGCCACGCCCAGGCGCGGTAGGCCTGGCGCGCCAGCGGCAGCTCGTTTTCGTGCGGGCGATTGCGCCGTCGCACGGCCGGAAGCGTTCGCAGGTAGGCGATCAGATCGGCGGCGTCCTCATCGCTCATACCGGAATACCAGTAGTAGGGCATGACCGGCGCTTCGGCCGCGCCGCCGCGCAGAACGCCGCCGCGGATGGCGGCATCGATCTCCTGGTCGGTCCACGCTCCGATGCCGGTCTCGGGATCGGGCGTGATGTTGGTGCCGTAGAAGGTGCCGAAGGGCGTCTCGATCTTCTTGCCGCCGGCGCCGACCGGTCCGCCAGCGAGCGTGTGGCAGCCGCAGCCGCCGGCCGCCGCGAACAGCTCGCGTCCGCGCTCGGCCGATGCCGCGTGTGCGGGCAGCTCGCCAGCGAACGTGGCGGCGGCGATGGCCGCCGTCGCGATCGCCAGGGACGGGGCGCGAAACAGGCAGGCCATGGTCTTGCCAATACCCCGTCCCGGGCAGCTTGCGCCAGCCGGCCGTGCGGCGGGTCAGCTCCGTCGCGGTACGGTCTGGAATACGACCGAGCCCTCGGCCTCGCCGACCCTTTCGCCGTCCAGGTCGAGGTCGGCGGTCACGCCGAGCCAGGTGCGGCCCTTTTCGTCCCTTCGCCGCTCGCCGGTGCGCGCGACGTACGTAGCGCGGCCGTCCTGCACGGGCCGCACCCATCGGTACGTCATCTCCGCGAGCAGCATCGACTCGTCGTGATCGTCGGGAACACCGAGGCCCCGCGCGATCTTGCCGGCATCACCCAGCGCCTCCTCGGCCGCGCCCAGTAGCGAGCCGGGCATCTCCCTGCACACGCCGCGAATCTCGGTGTCGCTCCAGCCGAGCTCGTACGCCGGCAGGGCGAGACGCTGCGGAAGCGTCGCAAGGTAGTCGGCGATGCGGCGGTCGGCCTGCACGGTCGCCGCGGTCGCATCGGCGGCGTCGAACTGCGCCCGCGCCTGCACGGCGACCACCGGCGCCGCTGCACCCGGCAGCTGCCGGGACAGTTCGATGCCCACGGTGGTTGCGGGCGATGCATCGTCGACGGCTGCCGTCCAGCGGACCTCGCTCACTCCGTCGGCGACGTGCGGGCGCGTGCGCGGCTCGGCCACCCGAATCGCGCGACGGAAGCGAACGGCGATCTGGCGGATGGCCGGATCGGCGCTCCGCATGAGCATCGCGAGCGTCGCGCAGCGGCACGCGCACTCGGCCAGCAGAGCGCCCGACACGGCCGGCCATCGGTTTCCTTCGAGCACCGCCTCGGTCAGATCCAAGGTTCCGCCGCATCGGCCGCTCGAGTCGGACGCCCAAGCGAGCGACGGCACCGGAAGACCGAAAGGAAGCACGTCCCATTGTCCGGCGTGACGTCGCAGCTGCTCTTCGTAATCGGCACGGGCCATGCGGCGTCTGTAGCGCTGGCTCGAAAAAGGGCAACAAGGGCTGTCGGAATGGCGCTGGTCCTGGCGCCGTGGCGACGCGGTAGGGAACGCCGATGCGGTCAGGCGGCCACGCGCCTGGCCAGCAGCCACTGGAGCTCGGCCGGCTCCTTCTCCCGCCGGTCCACGGCCTCGCACAACGCTGCGATCTCGGCCACTTCGGCTGGCGTGATGGAACCGCCCATCGCCGCGGCCACTCGCACGATCTCACCGGCGCGGCCTTCGTCCCACCAGCGCGCCACGAGCTGGAGCCAGGGCCGCAGCGGACTGGAAACATGGCGGCGCACGTCGGCAGCGGAGTAGCACGTGATGCCGTGCCCGCGCGTGGCGCGAAGCGTGTCGTGATCCATCTCATCGACAACGGTGCACTCGATTTGCCGCATGCGGCTGAAGCGCAGGCCGCCGCTGCAGCTCATGCCGCGCCGCGCGGCAGCCGGGAGCATGTGCAGCGCCCAGACCAGCGCCATTGCCGAGCTCTTGCCGGCGGCGGCCACGGCGGGCGCGCGCTCGTGCAGAAGCGACGCCAGACCTGCCAGGGTAGCGCCGTCCCAGCTCTTGGAGCTGCGCGCGTCGTCGTCGCGCCACATCTCCACCGTCACCGCCGGCACCACGCCGTCCGACCCCTTGCCCAGCGGCGGCAGGGTCGCCGCGGCACGGCAGAACGAATCGGGATGGGACGCCATGCGAAGGAACGAGGCCGGCTCACACACGAGGATGTCGGTCCAGACGCGCCCGCCGCCGCGCATCGTGTGCTCGGCACCGGCGTAACGCGCCAGCGAAATGCACACCCTGCCCGACTCCAGCGTGTACATCGCGATCGCCGCGGCCTGCGGCGCGCGGCTGCAAAGCGAATCGTGCGACGGCGAGCGCCGGATGATTTCGGCGCGTTCCTCCGAGCGCAGGCCCGCGCTGGCGGCAACGAGCCGATAGCCCTCCCCCGTCGCCGACGGCAGCGAGGTGAAGACTGCGCGCTCGCAGGAAACCTGGATGGGCGTCAGATCTTCGAGATCAGCCACTCGAACGGCTCCAGCACTCCCTGGAGCGACGTGTGCAGAGGAACCGGCCGCACGTAATCACCGCCGTCCTCGTCCTTGCCGGTCGCATAGGCCAGGGATCCGACCGCGCTGCACGCGAAATATTCCACCGTCTCGAAGCGGCTCTCGCACAGGTTCCACAGGCGGTTGAGATTGGCCTGGACGAACTTGCGCGAATCGTCGAAGCACTCGGGACAGTGGTCGGACTTGCACAACACGACGGCGATCGGCGTGCGCACCCGCTGCTCGCGCTTGGTCTGAATGAGCGCGTCGATGTAGCTCATCATCTTGAGCGCGAAGAAGTCCGGGCGCGAGGCGCCGTTGGCCGCCAGCGCAGCATCGACCAGCAGCATCGCCCCCGACGATTTCTGCAGCAGGCTGCGAATGATGCGGAACGTGGAGGGGCTGGCGATCTCGGCCGCCAGGCTCTCGCCCGCCATGTCGGGCATCACCAGGTCGTACCACTTCGTCTTGCGGCCCTCGCCCTTGCGCGCCTGGTAGTAGGCCCAGTGCCAGCGGTCGGGCTCCATGGCGGTCTTGGGCGGAAACGCGCGGCCCGTCATGCTGGCCACCACGCTCTGCTGAAGATCGACGCTGTAGGCTCCCTTGGGAATCGCCTCGAAGCCCTTGGCACGCTGCGAGAGCATGTCGAGCAGGAACCCCAGATAGACGGTCTTGCCGACGTTGCTCTCGCCGAGGACGCTGATGATCTGGTGCTGGCGTCCCTGCGCGGCGGTATCCATCACCAGCGACATCGGCGCCGCGCACTCGCTGCACACCGCGGCGTCCGTTCCGTTGGGAGATTCACAGATCAGGCACGGGATCTGCGGTTCGTCGTTGCCCATTCCGAATGCTGACATCATGGCCATGATCGTTCGTCCTGTAGGCTCAGGCGCCGGGCTGGCCCGCGTCCAGGACGCAGCGGAAGCCGACGTTGTGTGTGCGGGACAGGCAGGCAAGCCCCGTCCGGAACGTGCTCGTGGCCTGGCAGGCGAAGTAGGTGTCGAAAGCGCCGCCGCGGATGGCCTTCATCAGCATGTCGCCGATCAGCGGCACGCCATTGTCGTCGGTGAGATCGAGATCGGACGACGTCCACTCCCAGACGTTGCCGATGAGCTGCAGCACGCCATTGGGCGCCGCGCCGTCGGAGAACGACGTCACGGGAGAGGTGGTGCCGAGCCCGGTCGCCCAGATGTTGCAACGCCTCGTGTCCAGTGCATCGCCCCACGGATAACGCCGGAAGACGTGCGCGGAGCTGCGGATGCGCCAGCTCGCCGCCATCTGCCATTCCGCTTCCGTCGGCAGACGAAATCCTGCCCAGCGCGCATACGTCTCGGCTTCGGCGCAGCAGATGCCTACGACGGGATGATCCGCCTTGGCGCGGTCGTGCTTGCCGCCGCGCCAGAAGCGCGGGCCGGGCTTGCCGGTCTGGTCGTGGAAGCTGATCAGATGCGGCCACAGCTCCTCGGACCACAGCTCGAGATCCTCATAGGCGCCGGCATCGACGAACTTCTGGTACTGCGCATTGGTCACGCACGTGCGCGAGAGCAGGAACGGCTCGGTCTCCAGATCGACTTCGGGGCAGCCGGGCACGTCCATCAGCGTCGTCGGCATCGAAACGAACCCTTCGGGCACCAATGCGAAGCGGTCGTCGATGATGTCGAGAGCCTTCTGGAACAGCGTCTGGAAGTCGGGGTGACCGCGGAACTGGTCGCCCTTGGTCACCACCAGCCCGTAGCGCTCCAACTGCATGTAGGAGCGCAGCGGGTCGGTTTCCTTGACGGCCGAGGCAGTGGAAGCGCGGCCGCCGCCGTCGGGCGATAGCGAGTCGTTGCGCCAGAACGCTTTCAACATAGGAGCCACCCCTTGATCCCGATCACTACATCACGCCGATCGCGCGACGACGCGCGTCGCGGCACAGCTTCTGGTAGCGCTCCACCGCCGCCGACGCCTGCTGCGTCTGCACCGAAGGCAGCCCCTTGGTCACCGGCGTGCCGGCATTCCAGGTCTTCTCGGTCAGGCCGAAGCGCTCCAGGATGTCGTCGCGATCGTTGGCGATCTGTCCGACCTCGGCCTGCAGCTGCTCCTGCAGCGAGCTGAGGCTGACGCTGGCGTCGTTGAGCTCGGCGATCTTCTCTTCCCAGCGCTGGCGCAGGCGGCCGAGTTCGTCCTTCTGGGCCTCGACCTGCTGCACGCGCAGCTCGAGCGAGCCTTCCTGCTCCTTGATCTGCAGCTCGCGGCGCGCCAGCTCGGCGGCACGCTCCGCAAACTGCGCCTGGCGCGACTCGAGATCGGCCTCCGAGGCGGAGAACGCCGCGCGATCGCGCTCCAGGCTCGCCACCGCCTGCAGATGCCGGTCGCGCTCGATCTCCCACTCGCTGCGCTCCTGCTGATGACGTGCCTTGGCCTCGGCCAGCTGCCTGCCGGCGGTGCGCAGCTTCTCGCGATCCGCATCGAGCGTCGCGATTCGCTGCTCGAACTCCGCCTTCTGCTTGTGGAACTCCTGCTCCAGCTGCAGCACCGCTCCCTCGCGCTCGCCGATCTTGCGCAGGGTCTCCTCGGAGGCGGCGGCGCGGCGGTTGAGCTCCTCGTGCTGACGCTTGAGCTCGGCGGCTTCGAGCTCGAAGGCGCGCCCCAGCTCTTCGGCGCGCAGCTCGACGCCTTCGTATCGCTTTTCGCGTTCGGTAAGGTCGGCTTCACGCCGCTCGTACTCGTCGCACAGCAGCACCTGCTCGTGCTCGAACCGCTCGCGGTCCTCGACGAGCTTGGCGTGCTGGTCCACCAGCATCGCGCGGCACGACTCGATGGCCTCGGCGCGCGCCTGCAGCATGTCGCGCAGCGTGCCGATGGCACGCAGCACATCCTGGCCCATGGATGCGATCTTGTTGACGTCCGGGTTCTGGACGTCGTCTGCCTTGCTGAGGTTCTCGATGCTCGCGTTCATCTCTTACTTTCTCCGCCACCAGGAGGACTTGTCATTTTTGTCGGCCGGCTCGGCACTGGTCTGCCGCGCCTTCTCGACGAGTTGTTCGATCTTCGCGTCCGGATCCAGACGACGCAGCAGGCGCACACGACGAGCCGTTGTTTCGTCGAGCGCCGCCAGGACTTCCTGCTCGTGCGCAGCGCGCGCGGCCAGCTCCTCGTCGGTGGGTCCGGTCTTGACCGGCTTTTCCTTGATCTTCGGCTTGGCCGGCGCCTCTTCGACGGGCGGCGGCGCCGCGTTCGCGCCCTCCGAGGATGGCCAGCTCATGCTCGGCCATTCCACTGCAGCGGCGGTCGACGGTGCTGCCGCAGGCCATTCGCCGGGGTTGCTCGGCCAGTTCATCGGCTGAGGAATGCCCCATTGCGTCGGTTGCGCTTGCAGTTGCGGCGGCTGCTGCGGTTGCGGCTGCGGCTGCGCAGGGCTCGACGCCCAACCGTTCTGCGCGGGCCAGCCGGCCGGCGCAGGCTCGGATGCAGCGGGAACCTCGGTCACGACCTGCGGCTTCCAGTCCCCGCCGTCGAAGGCGGACGCCAGAGGCGGCGCCGCGGGCGCATCCAGCGAAGGCGCGATCGAGATCGTCGCTGCCTGCGGCACGGGCTGCGGCCGCGCGATCGACGCCGTGGTCGCGGCGCCGAGAGCTTCCCTGCCCGTCAGCGCGCGCTTCAAGAATGTCTGTGCGCTCAGCATCGCGTCCGTCCACGTCCAGATCTTGACGTCGAGGTCGGTGAGCGCCTGCTCGATGGAGCCGTCGTCGGCCGGAGGCTCGGCCGCACGCAGCACTTCGATTGTCGTCATATCCATGACGAGCCTTGGCTTTTCGCTAAGACGAGGACGAGGCAACGACTCGGAGAAGATGGTCGCGCGGAGAGGACGCTCCTTGCGATGACCGCCGTTCGAGTCGAAGCGGAGTATAGACAAGCCGCCTGACGGTTGGAAAGTGGAATCAGACTTTTTTCGTGCTCGCATGCACAACGAACGTCGTGCGCACTCGCCACGGTTGCGGGGCACGTGCGGAATGCGACGCATGCGCCAGGTATGTGCTGACGCAGCAGATTCGATTGAAGGCGTACTAAAGAGACGCTCAACGAGTGCGTCGCCGGAGCACGCAGTCTGCGCGTGAGAAAAGGCGATCAGCCTAAGCGGTCGGCTGCCGCTCTGCCAACACTTTCGCGTTGGCACCGGAGCGCCGCCCATCGTTAGAATGCGCGATGGCCGGCAACTCCTTCGGACAGGCCCTTCGCATCACCACGGCGGGCGAGAGCCACGGGCCGGCCAACGTCGTCATCATCGACGGGGTGCCGCCGGGCCTGCCGCTGAGCGTCGAGGACCTCCTGGTCGACCTGGACCGGCGCCGGCCCGGCCAGAGCTCAATCGTCACCCAGAGACAGGAGAGCGACATCCCGCAGATCCTGGCCGGCGTGTTCGAAGGCCACACCACCGGAACCTCGCTGGCGCTGCTGATTCCGAACGAGGACCAGCGCAGCAGGGACTACGAGGCCATCAAGGAGTTGTACCGGCCGGGCCACGCCGACTTCACCTTCGACGCCAAATACGGCCGCCGCGACTACCGCGGCGGCGGTCGCTCCAGCGCCCGCGAGACCAACGTGCGCGTTGCTGCCGGAGTCGTGGCCAAGAAGATCCTGGCGAACGAATGCGGTGCGTCCGTGGTGGGTTACGTGCTGCAGGTGGGCCAAGTACGGGCCTCCATCCCCGACCCTGCCGCCGTCACCCTGGACCAGGTCGAGAAGCTCCCGGACGGCTCGGCGAACGTCGTACGGTGTCCCGATCCGGCCGCCGCCGCGGCGATGGTCGAGCTGATCGAAGAGATGCGCAAGGCGCAGGATTCGATCGGTGGCATAAGCGAGATCGTGGCGGTGGGCGTGCCGGCGGGACTCGGGGAGCCGGTGTTCGACAAGCTCAAGGCCGACCTGGGCAAGGCGCTGTTCACGCTGCCCGCCGTCGTCGGCGTCGAGTACGGCGCAGGCTTTGCCGTAGCCACCGCGCGAGGCAGCGAGAACAACGACGTCTTCGAGCCCGGCCCTGGCAGTCCGCCGGTTCGAACCCGGACCAATCGCCATGGCGGCATGCTCGGCGGCATCAGCAGCGGCATGCCGATCGTGCTGCGGGCCGCCGTCAAACCGACCAGCAGCCTGCCGCAGGAGCAGAAGACGGTGACGCGCGCCGGCGAGCAGGCCTCGATCCGGACGAAAGGGCGCCACGACCCATGCCTGCTGCCGCGATTCGTTCCCATGGGCGAGGCGATGGTCGCTCTCGTGCTCGCCGACCACTGGCTTCGCTGGAAGTCGCAGAAGCCGCTGGCATGACGCACTCCTCGTGCACGAGGACGACAGCGCTCGGTGGCATCTCGCAACAACGCACAGTCACGCACGGCCGGCCGATGCTCGACACCCCCGTCCGTGTGGCGAGAGCGCGTTGCGCGCATGGCGGTGCGTGCAGCGATGCCACGATCGGCGGCAGCACGCGATTTCATTACGTCATCAGTACGACGTCACGCGGGCCGATGCGAAAACATGCAGCGCATTTTGCACGCGTAAAGCACGGGGCGAACGCGCGGCGCGCAGGCTGCGCGGTTTTATCTTGCATGGCCAAAAAAAGACGTTCGGCGACCCTCTTGTCACCGGCCGCACTTCCATGGCAGCACCTGCAACGTTCGCGTCGGTAATGGGCTTTGCCGGCGACCAGAACCGGTCCAGGGAGAGGGAATGAGCTTCACACAGAAATTTCAGATGGATATCGGTGCGCCTGCTGCCACGGGCCCGAGCGCCGAGGACCTGCGAAGGATCTTCGACACCGCCGGCGAGGACGAAGGCCTCATGGCCGGGATCGAGACGGCGCGCCGCGCCGCCGAGCAGCGGTCCGACACCGATTTCTCCCCGCGCAAGCCGGCCACCATCGCCGACGCGGGCCTGACGCCCGAATTCGTCGAACAGCTCATCTGCAAATTCCTTCTCACCCGCGGCTCGGCCACCGGCCGCCGCATCGCCCAGCAGCTCGGCCTGCCCTTCCGGTCGCTCGAGGGCCTGCTGACGCGCGCCAAGAACGAGATGCTGCTGGCGTACCGCAAGACCGCGGCCGCCGGGGACTACGAGTACGTCCTGACCGACACCGGCAGCGACCGGGCACGCCGCTCCATGGACGCCTGCACGTATGCCGATTCTGCGCCCGTGCCGCTGGAGGACTACATCGCTTCGGTCGCCGCGCAGAGCCTGACGCTTCACCGCATCAACGCCGAGCATCTGAAGGAGGCGTTCTTCGATCTGCTCGTCGGTGACGAGATGCTCGACCGGCTCGGCCCGGCCGTGAACTCGGGCAAGGGCATGTTCCTGTACGGCGCCCCCGGCAACGGTAAGACCAGCATCGCCGAGCGCGTCATCCGATGCTTCGGCAGCCACCTCTGGATTCCGAAGACGATCGTCATCGACGGCCATCTGTTCCGCCTGTTCGATCCGGTGATCCATCAGCCAGTCGCCGAGCCCGAATCGAGCATTCTCGGCGAAGGGCTCGAGGACGGACGCTGGGTGAAGGTGGTGCGCCCGACGGTCGTGGTCGGCGGCGAGCTGACGATGGATCAGCTCGAGATGCGCCATGACCCGCAGAGCAACGTCAGCGAGGCGCCCATCCAGATGAAGAGCAACTGCGGCGCCCTGGTCATCGACGACTTCGGGCGCCAGCGCATGCCCATCGCCGAGCTGCTCAACCGCTGGATCGTTCCGCTCGAGAAGCGTTACGACTTCCAGAAGCTGCCCTCGGGCAAGAAGATCCAGGTTCCCTTCGACCAGCTCGTGATCTTCTCGACCAACCTGGAGCCGCGCGACCTGGTCGACGAGGCGTTCCTGCGCCGCATTCCCTACAAGATCGAAGCGCCGAATCCGACGCCGTCGCAGTTCAAGCACATCGTCGAGATGGTGGCGCCGTCGCTCGGCTTCACCATCGATCCGCAGGTGGTCGACCATCTGATCGAGAAGCACTACGTCACGACCGGTCGTGCGATGCGTGCGTGCCATCCGCGCGATCTGATGCTGCAGGCGCGCAGCTACTGCATGTACCACAAGCTGCCGGTGGAGCTTTCGGACGAGGCGCTCGACTTCGCGGTCCAGAACTACTTCGCGGTCATGTGAAACCGCCGGCGTCGATGCCGTTTTGCGGATCGAAACGGCAGCCGACCTCGTTTTCACCGGCCCCGCTTCCGTGACAAACACCCTCGCCGGCCGCGCCGTGCGGTCGTGGAGGGATCGATGAGCGAAATTCGAGGCAGCAGCGTCCTCATCACGGGCGGAGCCAGCGGCATCGGCCGCCTGATGGCGCTGGAGATGGCCCACCAGGGCGCCGATCTCGTGCTGTGGGACCTCAACGGCGATGCGCTCGACACCACCGCGCGCGAGGTCGAGGCGGCCACCGGCCGCAGAGCCCGAACGTACGTCTGCGACGTCTCACGCCGCGACGACGTCTACGCGACCGCCGCGCGCACGCTGCAGGATGCAGGCCGCGTCGACATACTCATCAACAATGCCGGCGTCGTCAGCGGCCGCAGCCTCCTCGAGCTTTCCGACGAGAAGATCGAGACGACGTTCGCAGTCAATACGCTGGCGCTGTTCTGGACGACGAAGGCCTTTCTGCCCAGCATGATCGAGCGAGGGCGCGGTCATCTCGTCACCATCGCTTCGGCCTCCAGCCTCATCGGCGTCAACCGCCTCTCCGACTATGCGGCCAGCAAATGGGCGGCAATGGGTTTCGACGAGTCGCTGCGCGTGGAGATGCGGCGTACGGCGCCGTATATCCGCACCACGGTCGTGTGCCCGTTCTACATCAACACGGGTATGTTCGCCGGCGTGCGCTCGCGCTGGCCCCTGTTCCTGCCGCTGCTGGAGCCGCAAGCAGTGGCGCGCCGCATCGTGCGCGCCATTCGCAAGGATCATGCGCGCCTGATCATGCCGTGGAGCGTGGCGCTGATCCCGCTCATGCGCATGCTGCCGCCCTCGTTGATGGACCCGATCGCGGATCACCTCGGCGTCAACTCCTCGATGGACGAGTTCACCGGTCGGGCGGACCCTGCAGCCACCCGCGGGGCGTAGGAAGGTGCGCGGGCTACGAGCGCCTCTTCAGTAGCACCAGCGTCGCGCCCCACCCTCCTCGTTCCGGCGGCGCATCGCGAAACGATTCGACCGCCGGGTGTGCCGACAGAAGCTGCTGAACGCGGCTGCGCTGGAACCCCGTCCCGCGGCCATGGATCAGCCGCACCTCCCGAAAGCCCGCTTCGACCGCCGCCTCCAGATAGCCTTCGACGGCGGCAGGAATGTCGCGAGGCGCGAACGGATGCAGGTCGAGCGCGTCTTCGATCGGAACGACGAAGGGCTCATTTTCATCGAAGGGCTCGTCGTCGTCCTGCATGGCAATGCCAGTGGCGGCGGCAAGGATGCTGCAGCCGCATCCGGGCCGCACGGTCGCTGCGGGTGCCGCGAAGGCGAGCCCGCACCGAAACCGTAGCACGAAGTGCCGTAGCCTACACCGCCATCGCCATCTGCTGCATCGCCGCACGGTCCTGCGCCGGCGTGGTGGGGTGATCGAGAACCGCAGCGATCTCTTCGTCGCTCATGCGCAGCATCGCCTCGCCGAGCTCGCGCATCTCCTCGGGGAAGACGAAGCCGGGGCGCAGATCCGGGCTCGGCTGCGCGACGGCGCCGCCCTGCGAGACGAAAGCAGACGGCCGGCGGTAGCGTTCGAGCGCATCGGCGTCGATGCCGCATGCGGCCGCCACCTCCGCATCGATCCATTCATCCGCGCGCACGGCCAGGCCGGCCGAGCTGGCAAACTCGAGCTGCATGCCCTCGGGGCCCGTCAGATAGATCGACCTGCACATGCCGTGGTCGATCGGACCGAGCACCCAGTAGCCGTGCGAGCGCAGGCGGTCGCGCATCGCCAGCAGATCCTCGTGCGTCGGGACGTTGAGCGCGATGTGCTGCACCGCGCCGGGCGCCACCGCGCCCGCCGTGAAGCCCGCGTGCGACACGCCGATGGACGGCTGCACCGCCTTGATTTCCGGACCATACACGAGGGCGATCATCGATTCGTCCGAGAGGCGCAGGAAGGCGTGCGCCGTGTCCTTGACCCCGTGCATCCAGTACAGCCCGACCAGCTCCGCACCCACCGCCTCGGTGAAGAACTCGAGCTGCGACTTCAGATCCGCCGTTGCAATCGCCAGATGATGAACTCCGTTGGGAACGCCCATGTTCTTCTTTCTCCTTGCTGCGGGTCGGCGTCGTCGCCGCGCAGGTCGGAGTTTGCAACGGCAATTGGCCAGGTGTCAAATTGTTTCGAGAGGAAATTGGGCATATGGCCAATAAACGCTCCGGCCCGGCAGCCGCGCCGACCCGCAAGAAACGGCCCGTCCGCCGCCGGGCCGGCAGGCCGCCGGCATCCCGCCCGGCGCTCGAATCGAAGCAGGAGATCCTCGATGCCGCGCTTCGGGCGTTCGGCGAGCACGGGTTCGAAGAGATGTCGGTGCGCAAGCTCGCTAACGAGCTCGGCGTCAGCCACAACCTCATCTCGCACTACTACTCGTCCAAGGACGAGCTGTGGCGGGCCTGCGTCGACTACTCGATCGGCACCATCAACCGCGAGCTCGTGGAGATGGCGGCGCGGCTCCAGGAGAAGGCCGACGTGCTCGAGGTGCTGCGGGCGGTCAGTGAGCGGTTCATTCACCTGGCGGCCCGCTTCCCCGCCAATCTCTTCATCGTCTCGCACGTGGGTGCCTCCGAGAGCGCGCGCCTCGATTACCTCTACACGCAGCTGATGGAGCCGGCGCAGCGCGGATGGGCGGCGCTGGTCGAGCGCGCCGTGGCGGAAAGGAAGATCCGCCGGTATGATCCGCGCACCCTGTTCTTCCTGCTCACGCATGGCGGCGCTGCGATGTTCACGCTGGTGCCGCTCGCCGAGCGCATGGGCGGCCCGCCGCCTCTGGACCCGGCGTTCATCGACAAGCAGGCTCGCGACGTCGTCGACATCCTGCTGCGCGGCATCATGCTCGATCCGGACGCGGCGACACGGAGGCGGCGCGCATGAAGCCGATCACGCTCTCGTTCGACAATGGGCCCAGCCCCGGCATCACCGAGCGCGTGCTCGACACGTTGGCGGAGCGGGCCGTTCGCACGACGTTCTTCGTGGTGGGCGATCGGCTGCGGGATCCCACGGCACGCCGGCTTGCCGAGCGTGCCGTCGCCGAAGGGCACTGGGTCGGCAATCATACGATGACGCACAGCGTGCAGCTCGGCGCTGCCGCCGACGATTCGGTGCACGAGCGCGAGATCGGCGCGGCGCAGGAGATCATCGGCTCGCTCTCTCATGGCGACCGCTTCTTCCGGCCCTACGGCGCCGGCGGCGTGCTTACCAACGAGCTCCTCAGCCCCGGCGCGGTCGAGTATCTGCAGGGAGGCAGCTACAGCCTGGTCCTTTGGTCGATCGTGCCGCGCGACTGGGATCCGTCGGTGGACTGGGTCGAGTCATGCCTTTCGCATGCGCGCACACAGGCCTGGCCGCTCGTGGTGCTGCACGACCTTCCCGGCTGCGCGCCCGAACGGCTGCCCGAGCTTCTGGACCGGCTCGCCGCCGAAGGCTTCGAGGTACGGCAGGAGATTCCGGACCACTCCATGCCGATGCATCGTGGAGCGATGCGCGCAACCATCGACCATCTCGTGCGCTCGCATTGAGGAGGCCGGACCGGCATCCGCCAAGGACCGGGCGTCGGGATGACCGGATCGGCCGGCAGCGTGAGAGCACCCGCACCTGGACGCCGCTGGATGCCGACCGACGCCTCGACGCGCAGACGTTGAATCAACTGCGGCGAAAGAGCACGGTGCACAGACTACCGCGTTTCGGGCGTAGTGCTCGTGCCATCGGCGCGGTCCATGGAGGGTTTCGATGAGGATCAGTCCCGTGGTGCCCGTCGCGATCACGATTTCGCTGGCTTTACTGGCAGTTCCGCCTGTCGCGGGGGCACGGACGGCCCAGGAGAAGTGCGACCAGGCTCGGCTCAAGGCATGGTCGGACTTCGTCAAGTGTCAGAACGCGGTGCTTGCCAAGCCGGGGACCGGATACATGCCGCGAACGATCGCCACCCTGAAATGCCGCCGGAAGTACTTCGCGGTATGGGAAAAGTTCCAGAGCGATGGCGGGCTCGCCGGCACCACCTGCCAGCCATCCGGCGGAGCGCGCTTTGTCGACAACGGCGACCAGACGGTCACCGACAATCTCACCCTGCTCGTATGGGAGAAGAAGGATAGCCTGGACAACAGTGCGGATTTCGGTAACCCGCACGATGCCGACAACGCGTACAGCATCAGCGCGACGTCCAAGCTCGACCTCGAAGATGGAACCGCCTACTCAGACTTTCTGAGCGCGCTCAACGAGTCTCCGGGGTTCGCCGGGGCGCTTGGCTGGCGAGTACCGACTCTCATCGAGTTGCAGACGATCGTGCTCGAGTTCGCCTGTGCCAAGTCGGCGTCGGATACCGGGGATCCGGGCTGCGACTGCGCCGATCCATGTATCGATTCGATATTCGGCCCGACCAAGAGCGTGTACTACAAAACCTCGACCCGCAATCTGAACGAGTCGGACCAGGTCTGGGCGATCAGCTTCGAATATTCGGATCTCAATCCCGGCGCCGCCAGCAATCTGAACGACGGAGTCAGGGCGGTTCGCGGCGGGCTATGAGGCGCGGCCGGCGATGACGCGGCAGGTGCGTGCTAAAACCTGCTCATCGCTCGGATTCGCAAAGCACGGCCCTGCCGACGGCGCTTCCGCTGAACGACACCGCTCGCGGCTGCGTCCGGCCGCCGCGGCTGCTAGTGTTCGCGAATGTCCCGCACGCTCCGGGTCTTGCTGGTGGCCGTCATCGTCATCGGCGGCGTTCTGCTTCTGATGCCACGGCCCGGCCCGCCGCCTCCGGCGGCTCCCGCGGCGCCGGCCACGGCACGCGATGAAGAGCGAGGTCGGCTGGCCAAGCCGCAATCGCAGCGTCCCGAGCGAGAACGCCAACCGTCTTCCATCCGCGCGAACGGTGGAGACCGACTCCGCCTGCCTCGGCGCGGTACACCGGAGCGGCCGACGAAACGCATGCAGCGCGACATTCCCGCCATCAACCCGGACCGCGCGGCGGCGGTCGAGAAGGAGCTGGTCGAGGACGAGCCTCTTCCACGGGCGAGCGTCCGCAGCATGCTGCAGCAGCAGCTTCGGCAGCAGTTGCCGGACAGGAAGCTCTCTACCGAGGAGTACGAGCGTCTTACCGACGCGGTGATGCGCTATCGCGCCACCCAGCGAGTGATCGCGGGGATGCCACCTTCGAACGAAAATGCCGAGACCCTCATCCGTGTGCGCACCGAGGTCACCGAGATCCTGCGCGAGATCAACGAGCTGACAGGCGTGCCGAGCAACGAGCTCCTTGACGAGGAAAAGCCGTGGATGCGGGACCTTCCGACGCAGTGATTGCGTCCGTTTTGCCGGCAGCGGCGCGCCTACACCTTCCGATTCGGCCGGACCGGCGGGACCCGATTTCGGGGCGTCGAACAAAACGGTAGCGCCCCTGACGCACGAGCGGCCCGGCACGTGGCCGGGCCGCTCGCGAACGAAAGCGACGGCGCGTGCGCCGCCTAGGCCGGCTGCTCTACTCGCACGAATCGATCGTGCAGTCGTTGTTGCGGGCTTCCCTGCACGCCTCCGGGCTCGACGCTTTGGCGTTGTCCGGGCAGATGCCGAGTTCCTCTTGGCACAGATCCTCGCTGGCGCAGCTGTCCTCGAACCGCCGGCAGCGCTGATCGTCGCCGTCAATCTCGGGGCAGGCCGGGTACTGGAAGCCGCAGAACAGCTCCTCCTGCTCGGAACAGGTACCGCGGGCACATTTGCCGTCGATCATCCTGCCCCCTTTGTTGAAGCAGTCGAGTTGCTGAATGCACTGGCCGGTGGTCAGTTCATCGTCATCGTCGTCGTGTCCCGCGACTCCGTTGACGAAGGACTCGTGCAACGTGGTGCACAGGTCGCTGCAGTCGTCGAAGCTGACGTCGATGGCCGAGGCGAGAACGTCGTCGCAGGAATCGCCGGCGCCGCTAAGGGCGCAGTTGAGCGCCGTGGCGATCAGCTGGCGATAGAGCTGGCGCACCTTCTCGCCCTCGGCCTTGACGCACAAGCCTTCCAGGGCCGAGCTCAGACCCAGATCCTCGACCCAAAGTGCTTCATCATTGACCGTTGCGCTGATCGTGATGCCGCAGACTTCGATGTCACCCACGGTATCGATGATGTCCTGGATCAGGTTGTCAGCGCCACGTTCGAAGCCGCCATGCGTGCCCCAGAATCCTGCGCTGCGACAGACCGCGTCCGTCGTCGCGTTGCAAGTGTCGACATGGCGGCAGCCGTCGTGGATGTCGCATGTGTCCGTGGTGCATGGATTGTCGTCGTCGCATTCGTCGTGATGAGGAACGATATTGCACGTGTCGGTGGTCTCATTACACGTACTGGTCGTGCACTCGTCGTCGTTTGCGCTGCACGCGCGCTGTGTCGCCGGCTTGCATCCGGTCGACGTGCAGGTTTCGGTGCCGTTGCAGAACTTGCCGTCGCTGCAGGCGTTGTTGTTGGCCGTATGCGTGCACTCATTCTGATCCTCATTGCAGGCGTCCACGGTGCACGTGACGTTGTCGTTGCAGTTCGGCGCAGTGCCGCTTCTGCAGCCGAGGTTGGCGTCGCAAGTTTCGGCGCCGTTGCAGAATTTCCCGTCATCGCAGCGCGAATTCCTGGCAACGCTGTAGCAGCCAAACTCGTTGGCGCGGGCGTCGTCGGGATCGCAGATTTCCTGCGTGCATGCGATGCCATCATCGGAGCACGGATTGTCGTCGTCGCACTTACCCGTGGGGTTTCCACCGGTTATGGGCACATCCAGGTCGATGGGCTCCTTGGTGCAGCTGCAGCTGTTTTCGTTTCCGGGCTTGACGTTGTGCGGGCCCGAGCACGATGTCTTCGAGCTCTCGGTCCAGGTCGCGCACGCGGCGAGCTCGGCGCGGCCGTCCTCGTCCTCGTCGATGCACTTGACCGTCAGATTCGTGAAGGACACCAGCAGCGTACGATCGCCGGCCGTGTCGCCACAATTGTCGTTGTCCTCGTCGAGGAACGGCGAAGGCGCCGTCGGCAGCGTCAGGACCTTGCAGGAGCCTTCCAGGGCCTGCTCGCCGTCTTGACCGAGGAAGAGACCGATGTCGTAGAGCTTGTCGTCGGAGTGGCCGTCATCGTCGTGATCGTCGTCGTCCTCGAGGTCGACGATGACCTTGAGCTTCCCGCTGAGCGTGACGGTGTCACCGTGGCCGATACACCCATTGTCCGTGACCTGCTCGCCGACGACATCCACGATGCGAATGTCTCTGGAGTCGCACTTGGCGTCGTCGCCAAAAGCTCCGTCGACGCACATTCCAGCCGTGGCATTTCCGGCGGATGCAAGAACGAATGCAAGGGCGAACAGAAGGTGTGGCCGCAGGGCTGCCATCGACAGCAGCCCGAGAATTGATTTCCTGCTCATATGTGTCTCCTCACACGTGGCACAGAGTCCGGCACGGGCCGACGCGCCTTGCGCAGCCTCGAACCGACGGCGGATCGATTGTGTGGAGAACACTGAAGGCAGCTTCGGCGGCTGCAATGGGCTTCACCGAAACATCACGAGAAAAGCACGGCAGCGCGCCTGATCGCGCGCCTGTGCAGCCGCTGGTGCGGGCGTCATCCAAGCGGCAGTGGGTATTTCGGGTACGACGACGTCTGGGGTCGGTCGCTTTTTGCCGTCCGCCAGAATCGTGGCGACGACACCGTGGGCGACCAGGCGAAGGAGCAAATCTTCTCCTGCACCGGAGTCGCTCGCGGTGCGAATTGCATCCTGCCTCGTTCGCCTCCAGGCGCCCGACGAAGAACTGGGTGGCACGGGACCTTGCGCTGCGGGGGCGTGTCCACGTCCGATCAGCCGGAGGGGCCGGACCTGAATCTGGGCGCGCCTGAACGAAAGGAGGGCATCCATCGTGACGACGATCACCTCAATAACGATGGCCAGGAGCTCCTGCGCACGGCCTCGACACCTTCCAAGCGCGCCAAACGCCGGCTTTCCAGGCATGGCCACGGTGTGAGCACTCGCAGCGGCCGCCCAAGGATGCACGTGACTGGCGGCCTTGCCGCAGGTTCGCCGACCCTATACGCGGGGATCCATCGCGAGCGAAGCCTGCCCGCCGGAGAGACGTCGCCCATGGATCCGATACTACGATTCCTCGCGGTTCCGCTGATCCTCCTCACTGCGACGGCTCACGCCGACGTCGCGGGCGAATGTGCGTACCGGCGCCTGCGCATCGCCGGCAGCTACGAGTCGTGCCGCCTGAAGTCGCACGTTGCGTCGCTCGTCGAAGGTACTGCCGTCGACGGCCGCCGCTGCGACGAAAGATACCGGTCCAGATGGAGCTCCTCGTCGTACGCGGGCTCGAGCTGCACGGCAGGATTCGATGGACCGCAGGTCGAAGGCCTTGTGTCGGACTCCACCTCCATGCTCGTCACGTACCTGTCGGGCGATGCCGGCGCCCTCTGCGAGGAGCGCGACTTCCGGGCGACGGGACAAACCGTATCCTACGGCGCCGGCGATGATGCCGACCTGCAGGTCGCCGGGGCGCAGTCGTTCGTTGACAACGGCGACGGCACCGTCACCGACACCCGCCTCGGACTGCAGTGGGAGAAGAAGTTCGGCTGCAGCGTCTACAGCGGCAGCGAATGCTCTTCCGAAGAGGGCAGCTGCGGCGACCCGCACGATGGAAACAACTTCTACTCTTGGTCTTCGACCGCGACAGCGTACGACGGGACCGTGGTAACCGTCCTCCTCGAGCAGCTCAACCATCGCTGCAGCAACGATTCCTCGATCGCATGCTCCAGCGACGCTGACTGCGCGCAGGCCGGCGGTGCTTGCGGCTTTGCCGGACATCGCGACTGGCGCCTTCCCAACGTCAAGGAAGCCCGCAGCATCGTCGACCTGAGCCAGTCGCCGTATTCGGTGGCGCCGGCGCTGCTGACCGACGGGTGCGATCGGGGATCGACGTGGACGTCCACCAGCTACGCGGAAGATCCGCAGCAAGCGTGGTTCCTGCATACTCAGGCCGGCGGCGCGGTCGATACGATCGGCAAGAGCGCATTTTTCGCTGCGCGTGCGGTACGGGGTGGACGATGAGCATGCGAACGAACTTGACGGGCCTCCTGCTCTGCCTTCCCATCGCCGCGCCCGCCATCGCAGCCGATTGGACGGCGTCCTCGTGCGCCGCCAGAAAAGTGGGTCTTGCCGCGAAGGCAGTGAACTGCCGCCTCGTCACCGAGGCCAAGGCTGCCAAGACGATGTCGGCGCCGGCGTTCGACAGCTGCGACCAGAAGTTCCTCGCGTCTTCCCTGCGGCTCGAGTCCGACGAGCGCGCATCGGTATGCCCGACGAGCGGGGACGGCGAGAGCGTCCTGGATTTCGTGCGCGCCAGTACGGCCCATCTTGCAGCCACGCTGAAAGACGTCGAGGCGATGTCCCCATGCGCAGCGCTGCAGGCGCCGGCGAGCGGCCAGAGGGTTACCTACGGCCGCGGCGACGACGGGAGCTCGCATCTGGGCGCGACGCTTCAGTTCACCGACAACGGGGATGGAACCATCACCGACCAGGTCACCGGCCTGATGTGGGAGAAGAAGAAGTGGGTGAACCAGGCTTGGTATCCTGCGACGTGCAACTCGGTCACCGACCCTTACTGCGCCGATCCTCACAACGTCAACACCGTCTATGCGTGGGCTGCAGGATATCCCGGACGTGCCAGCTCCTATGACGGCCCCGTGGTCACGCTTTTCCTCGAGCAGCTGAACAACCGCTGCGACCGGGATGTGTCGGTCGCATGCGCCAGCAATGCCGACTGCAACGCGAGCGGCGGCGCCTGCGGCTTTGCCGGCTACCGGGACTGGCGCCTGCCCAACGTCAACGAGCTTGCCGGCATCGTCGACTACGGCCGCTCGATTCCGGCACTGGATCCGCTCTTTCACAACGCAGGCTGCGCGGCCCACTGCAGCGACGTGCGCAGCACCGACTGCAGCTGCGACAGCAACACTATCCATTGGAGCTCCTCCACCGGCGGCAGCTACCCCTTGCACGCATGGGCCGTGGACACCGCGCGCGGCCATGTCGAGTTGGCGAACAAGACCACCGGCGAGAGTGTGCGCGCCGTCCGCGGCGGGTACTGACGAGCGCCGCCGGCAGCTCCATCGCCGGCTGGCTTCTGCAGCGCAGCCTCATTGCAGCCGGCGCGAGCGACGAGCCGGGCGCGAACCCACGATTCGCGCCCGGCCCGGTCGTGCGCGCGGCCGTCGCACGTACTCGCCGCCTGCGGCGCTACGGCCTTCGCACGTTGATCAGCAGCATGCCTCGCACGCTCTTGCCCGCATCCGTGCTCGGCGGCGGTGCCTCCGAATAGACGGTGTACGGCAGCTTTACCCTTCTCCTCCGCTCGGGTGCAGTGTAGAGAACGGCGTCCTCGCCCGGAATCTGAGCGATCAAGCCTCGCTTCGGACGCAGCGGCTTGTCGAACACGACGACATACGGAGGGTCCATGTGGAAGCCGCCGAGCATTCCTCCTATCGGCGTCGTGGTGCCGTACTGCACCTCCGTGCTCAGGACCTCCAGTGGCGCGACCGTTATGTCGACGACCGCCTCCGACGTGAACTCGCCGTCGGTCACCTCGTAGGTGAAGCTGTCGGCGCCCAGGTAATTCCAGTTGGGCCGATACGAGGCTTCTCCATTCGGCAACAGCTCGAGGAAGCCGTGCGCGACGGGGCTCGTCACACGCACCGAGAGCGGATCACCGTCAGGGTCGCTGTCGTTGGCCAGCACGTTGAACTTGCTGCCGAAGTGGAAGGCGGCGTTCACTTCGTCCTCATTGGCGACCGGCGGCTCGTTGGCCAGAAAGGACTGCCAGTGCTGTTCGATGATGATCTTGGCGTAGGCGCCGTAGCCTTTCGTATTGGGATGAGCCGTCCCGGTCGTTTCGCTCTGCGAGCCGTAGATGGTGCCGTACGCGTCACCCTGCGTGATCATGGAGTCCGTTGCCGTGTTGATGTAGCGATCATTCGCGCACATCCCGTGCTTCTCGAACGCCTCGTAAATCCCGCTGACGTACGTGAAGCCGGCAAGGTCGGCGCCGACCTCGACCGCTTCGTTGAGCTTGACCGCCCACACAGCCTCGGCCACGCCGATCTCGTCGAAGTCCCACGACCCGAGGACGGTGATGTCTTCGAACAGCTCGGGGCATCGCAGCCCGTTGTCGTTCTCGAAGAAGCCCGGATATTCGAGCGCCAGCTTCATCCCGTCTTCGACCTGGATGCCGTACCCGTCCAGCTGCGCGCCAAGCTTTTGCCAGCCGGGCACGACTCGCTCCAGATCCTCGTCGAACTGCTCGCTCAACGTCAGGCCGTTCTGTCCGACAGGCTGCTGATGACAGAGGGTCTCGAGGATGCACACGCCGACCAGGTCCGCGAAGCGCACGTCGTTGATGCCGCCGGCGACCAGCAGCGAGTCGACCTTACGCGGCGCGTGGGCGTTTTGACCGGTCAGCGCGTAGTGCAACTGCAGGGTCTGGGGGCCCACCTGATAAGGCCCCTCCCCGTTGGGCGGCGGCTCCATGCCCGCGTAGGGCCCGGTGATACCGGTTCCGCGCACGAGCCCTGGGTTGGCGTTGTACGGATCGAGAACGTCGAAGGTCCCGGTGTTGTATCGCGTCGTGTCCAGGGTGGCTCCCGAGCATGCGAACGACAAGAACGTGACGCTGCTCGTCGGGTCCGCATCCTCGAGGAGCCGGGCTGCCTGAGCGCCGCCGGCATTGGCCGAGCGATGGCAGCGATCGTCCACCCAATCCGCGTTCTGCTCATAGGGCGTCGCCAGTTCCGGATACACCGGCCTGTCGACAGCGCCCTCGCCCGACGCGGACGAATCACCGAGCACGACGATCAGATAATCCTTGACCCGAACCGGTTGCGTGTACGTCTCGATGCTGCCGTCCGCTTCCTTGACTGTCAGCTCGACCCAGTAGTTGCCCTGCGCCGGAAAGTCGAGGTACGTGTAGCAATCCGTCGAAGGGCCACGCGTCTTGCCGTTCCAGCGCCACGTGTACCTTCTCGTCGGTTTCGCAAAGATCGGTTTTCCGTCCTCGTCCTTGGCGTCCGGATAATTCTCGTAGCCGTAGTCCTGCTCGCTCTGGCAGCCCATGAAGTTCAGGTACCAGGTGGTCGGATTGACGTATTCCGGGTCGTACGTCTCCCGCTGCCAGGGCTTGGGAATGCCACCGAACTCGTGCCAGGCATCGTCCCACTGGCTGTACCGGTCCGGCGCGGACCACGAGAAGCCGTTGGTCGGAAAGACGTACGGCGGCGGATGGATCGGCGTGCTGCCCGGCGAGCCTTCGTCTCCCGGATCCGGGTCGTATCTGGCAGTGGCCACCGGTGCGGAGCCCAGCAGCATCATCTGCAGCGTCAGCAGCGCCGCGGCCGTTCGGCGCGCACGATGTCGTCTCGTCATGATTCCCTCCCTGTATTCGTGGCTGGATCAGTCTTGGCGATCGCTGCCCGCGCCGTCTTCGGCGAGGATTCGGTGGACGATCGCGAGCAGCGCTTCGATCGAAGCGAAATTGCCCCCGTCACTCGTGGCCAGGTGTTGAACGCGGCCGCTCAGCTGGCCGCCAGCTGCGTCGCAGTCGTCGGCGACCTCGACGACGAACGCACGCCGCAGCGCGCCCCGGCCCGTTGCAAGCGAGCTTGCGGAGCCGGCCGGAGTGTCGGCGGCCAGGGTCTCGGGTGTGGCCGAATTTCCCTCCGGCCGCTTCTGCGTCGGCTTCATTGGTCTCTCCGCCTCGGACTCCGCCGGTTCTCGCGGTCGAGCACCGGCAGGCGGACGGGAAACTGACACAGCTCGGGGCGCCGAGTATCGAAAGAACCTGGAATTAACTTGGAAAGAAGTGGCCGGCGGACCGCTCTCGGCCGGCCCGCAGATCCGGAAACGCCGCGCCACCGGATCGGCGGCGACGGCGCTGCTGGCGACGCGGCTCACGCGCAGTCGCCGTGGATGCGCGCGCCGGGACGCCTGCGTTGACACGAGCTCGGCCGGCGCATACGAAGGCTCGCCACACTAGCCGGCCGAGCCGGTCTTGGGGGAAATCCATGTCATTCGTCACTCCAGCCATTGCTCGCGCCACCGGTCTGTCCGTTCTCGCTCTTGTCGGCCTGCTGCTGCAGGCCGGCTCGTCGTCCGCCAGCTCGACCTGCCTTACCGGCACCGACCCCGTCGTCGCCGCCGATGCGGCCCAGATCGCGGCCGTGCGCGAGCTCGTCGAGTCGACCTGCGTCTGCTCCAGCTTCGACGGAAGCGAAGACAAGCAGCGCAGCGACTACAAGGACTGCGTGGAGGGCGTCATCGCTTCGCAGGTTCCCTCCGCGCTGCGGCGCAAGTGCCGTCTGACGGTCGAGAAGATGTACAAGCGCACGACCTGCGGGCGTGACGCGCGCTTCAATTTTCAACCGTGTGTGTCGATGGATGCCGAAGGTGTCCGTGGATGCACGATCGTGCCCACCACCAAGCGCGATGGCACGACGGCGCTGGAAAAGTGCCGCGAGAAAGGCACCATCGCCGCCGCAACGTGCAGCGGCTTCACGTCCTGCATCGATGCCGCCGACACCAGCGGCGACCTCGTGATCGGCTCGGGCGATGCGCCGGCCTGCGATATCGGCATAGCCATCCGCGCCGCCGCTCTCGACGAATACCTGACGGTCGACGCGGACACCGAGGAGCTCGCGACGAGCCCGAGTGACGCGCTGCTGGACCAGCGCTTCGACATCCAGAACATCGACGGCCGCACCTACATCCGCGCCCTTGCCGCAGACGCCTACCTGCGCGACGACGGCGGCGTCGTCAAGGCCGATGCGCAAGATCTCGCCTCGGCCACGGCCTGGGTGATCTTCGTTCAGACCGCCGTCGTCGGCGAAGCTACGAGCAGCGACGCCTACATCATGAAGGATGGCGCGGCGGGCCCCGATGTCGATATTCTCCGCGCCGACTCCGCGACGGGAGAAGTGCGGGTGGTAAGGATGAACATCGTCGACGCACTGAGCTCCAGCGACACGAAGATGACTCTCATCACGCGCTGAGGCGACCATGCGCAGGGCGGTCGCGCCACCATCGCCCGACGCAAGCGGCCGCGCAGCGGCACCGGCTCCGCACCGCGTCCGAGTCTCAACCGCGGATCGCTGCCGCGATCACGCCGAACCCCGTGCCGCGCATCGGCGGCAGCTCACCCGCACGATCGCGCGCGCGGCCGAGCACCGCCTCCGCCGATGCATCCGCCCGCTGCAGCAGCCCGGCCACATCGACGCCGCAGAGCACGCCGTCGCGCTTGACCACGTGCCCGGCCACCAGAACCGTGCGCACATCGGACGGCGTCGTCTGGAACACCAGCGTACCGGCGGCGTCCACGCGCGGATGCTGTGCGATGCCGGGCCCGCCCACGATGATGATGTCGGCCTGCTTGCCGGGCGTCAGGCTGCCGATGCGGCCGCCCTGCCCGATCGCCTCGGCGCCGTTGATCGTCACCCACTCCAGCGCATCAGCCGCCGTCACCGTGACATAGATCGGATCCTGCCCGGCAAGGTTCATGCCCTCGGTGTCGGCCCAGCGCTTGAACGCCACCGCCATGCGAAGCTGCGTCAGCAGGTCGCCGCTGTTCAGGGAAATGACGTCGCACGACAGCGTCGGCTTGATGCCGTGCCGCTCGCAGGCGGCAAAGACGGGGCGGCCCATTCCCATGTTCAGCTCCGTCTCGGGCGAGATCGAGACCTTGGCGCCGGCACGCGCGAGGCGCACCCATTCGTCATCCCGCAGCGTGTTGCAGTGGACGTGCACCTGCTCGGGCCCCAGTAGCCCCGCCTCGTCGAGCTCGGTGATCCCGCTCGGCATGGCCCAGACGCAGCCGGTGTGGCAGACGACGACGGCATTGCGGCTGCGCGCGGCCCGGATCTCGGCTGCCACGTCGGCGGGGGCGACCGTCTCGCTCAGCGCCACCCCGAGCGTCAGCAAACCCGACGACGATGCGAAATACCGATCGGCGATGCGCGCGAAATCCTCGACCCGCTGCGCGTGCGTCGCGAAATGCGGCGGCGCCTGCGGGCTGCTCTCGAAGAAGCCGTAACCGAACACCGCACGCACGCCCGCATCGCGAAGCCCGGCAACGGCGGCGTCGGCGTGCTCCGGTGTATTGTTGCAGTGCGAGAAGTCGAGGATGGTGGTGACGCCGGCGTTGAGCGCTTCGAGCGCGCCGAGGCGGTTGCCGAGATGCACGTCGTCGGGGGAATACACGGGCGAGATCGAGAGGCGCACGCCGAGGTAGTAGTCCACCAGCGTCCAGTCCGCGCACAGCGCGCGCAGCTGCGTCTGCCAGGTGTGGCGATGCGTGTCGATCATGCCGGGCGCAACGATGTGGCCCGCGGCATCGATCACCTCGGCATCGTCCACATCCAGACGCGCAGCGACGGCGACGATGCGATCGTCCTCCACCAGCACGTCGGCGCGCGGAAAGTCGCCGAGGGCGCGGTCCATCGTCAGCACGTGACCGCCCCGAATCAGCGTCCGTCGCGGTGCCATGGCGGATCCTACTGCTGCGGTGCGGTCGCGACGGCGTCGGCGATCGCCTTGGGATCGCAGCCGCGCGTGGCGGCCCGCAGCGCGAGCGCATCGGCCTGCGCACGCTGGCCGGCGCCGGCACGGCCACGAATCTCGGCGAGAATCGCCGCGCACGGGCCTTCCTCCTCCGCTGCTGCATCGTGCGGTGGTGGAGCATGGTCGCCCGGCGACGCCGGCTCTGCTTCGTACGGACGGGGTGGAGGCCATGGCACCTGATCGTCGCCGCCGCCGCCGCCGTCCGGCGCATTGCCGTAACGGTCGTCGCCGCCGCCGTCGCCGCGCGCGTCGCGATAACGATCGGAGCCTCGCGGCGCATCGCCGTAGCGGTCGCCCGCGCCGTCTTCGAAGCGGCCCGGCTGCGCCTCGTCCCAGTTCTCGTCCTCGACCGGAGGCGGCATCGACAGCGAGGAGTCGCCGCGTTCCCTCGGCCCGGCAACGCCGGGCGCTGCGCCGGCAGCCGGCGCCGTTCCCGCGCCAGCTTCGACGGCGACCGATGCGTCGCAGCGCGAGCGCGACTCCTCCCAGCGCATGCCCATAGGGCAGCGGCATTCGTAATCGGTTCCCGACGGCGACAGCACCGCGACCGTTCCAGGCCAGCGCGACTGGCATTCGGCGCCGACTTCGTGCGTGGAGGCTCCGCATTCGAGCGCCTCGGCGTTCCACGGCTTCTCGGGCGGACACGTGCAGTGGAAGGTGCCTTCGCCGGTGAAGGCGGGAATCGAGCCAGGCCATTTGCTCGAGCACACGTCGCCCGCGGCCTTCTCGCGCGGCTCGCAGCGATCGCCGTGAAGGCCCCACCACTGGCCTTCGGGACAGCGGCAGGCGCCGATGACGCGATCGTAGCTGCTGCCGGGCCAGCGCGAGCAGTCGGCCATCACCGGCGCGGCAGGCAGCGCGGGCGCGGCGGGTGCGCCTCCCGATGCCGGAGCCGCGGGCTGCGCACCGGGGGCCCCGTCGTCGTACACGAACAGGATCACGGGCGCGCCCGATGGCAGCGGATTGCCGGCAGGCGGCACCTGCGCGGCGACGCGACCACGATCCTGCGGATACGGTGCCATTCCGGCCGACCGCCACTGCGCCGCAAAGCCACCCTTGATCAGCCGCCTCTCCACCTCGGGCCGCGGAAGGCCCACGTACTGCGGCACGACTCGTGTCTGTGCCGCCACGTCGGCCGACAGCAGCGCGACCAAGGAAACCGCCGAAAAGGCCGCCAGGGCCGCACGGGAAACGATTGCGCTCATCCTGTCCCTCGTAGGCATGGGTCCGCTCAAGCGCCGGGCTCGTCGAGCGAGCCGAGACATTCCTGCAGCGCCTCGACCTGTTCTACCCAATAGCGGTCGGTGCGGAAATCGGTGAACACCCGCGCAAATGCGGCATCTTCCCAGCGCCGCGCAATCCACGCTGCGAAGTGCAGCAGTCGCAGCGCGCGCAGCGGCTCGACCAGGCGCAGCGTGGAATGGTCGAAATCACGCAGCTGCTCGTAGCCGTCGATCAGCGCCCGACGCCGCGCCCGTGCCCACTCGTCGCGGCCCGGCGCGATCAGCCACAGGTCCTGCACGCAGGGCCCGCGCAGCATGTCGTCGAAATCGACGAGCATTGCGCCGTCGCGGCCCCACAGGATGTTGCCGAGGTGGCAGTCCCCGTGGATGCGCTGCACGTCCGCCTGCGCGAACCATGGCTGCGCGCGGTCGCAGATCGCCTCGGCGACGTGCCGGTAGCGGTCGCGATAGGGCGCCGGGATCGTGCCCGACTCCAGCAGATACTCGAGGTTGCCGCGCCCGTAGGTGTCCACGTCGAGCTGCAGCCGGCTCGGCGCCGTGCTCCTGGCGCCGACCATGTGCACGCGCGCGAGCAGACGTCCGAGCTGTTCGGCCTCCGCCTCGCTGATCTCGTCGCTGAGGCGGCCGCCGACGCGTGGAAACAATGCGAAGTAGATCCCGAGGTCGGACAGCTCGCCGAGTGTGGCGCCGGCGTCGTCGCAAATCGTGGTGTCATCGTCGTCCTGATCGCGCGTGTCGCCGCCGAGCGCCGCTCGTTCGTCCTCGCCGTCGCCGGTGCCGCCGCCGAGCGGCAGCGGGGGCACGACCGGAATCTCGGCCTCGGCCAGTTCACGCAGAAACCGATGCTCTTCGAGGATTTGCTCGCGGCTCCAGCGGCCGGGCCGGTAGAACTTCGCCACGCGAAAGCGGTCGCTGGGGCTGCGCACCTCGCCCTCGACCTCGACCTCGATGTCGTAG
Organism: Candidatus Limnocylindrales bacterium; assembly: GCA_035626395.1. Classification (NCBI taxonomy): domain Bacteria; kingdom Bacillati; phylum Chloroflexota; class Candidatus Limnocylindria; order Candidatus Limnocylindrales; species Candidatus Limnocylindrales bacterium. The sequence goes on from DASPNR010000023.1 coordinate 42,254, forward strand.
ACGCGATTCTCCATGCTGTTGAGCGCCAGGCAGCGGCCCGTGCAGGTCAGACCGCTCTGCTCGACGGCGCCAAGGATGCGATCGGGAGTCAGGCCATGAAAGAAGCGGGTGCTTTCGGCGCCGAACAGGCGCGAGCTGCCGCCGCCGCGCTCGCCGGCAACGTGGCCGCCGCTGCCGCGCTCGCCGCTGAGCTTGCCGCCGCTGCGCTCGCCGATGACGTTGCCGCTGATGTTGCCGCCGCTGCGATCGCCGCTGACGTTGCCGGCGACGTTGCCGCTGACGTTGCCGCTGACGTCGCCAGCGGCGCGGTTGCCGCCGGCGCGGCCGCGACCGCCGCTACTTTTGCGACCGCTCAAGCGGACGCGGCCCGCGGCGAAGCAGCCGGATCGGCGTCGCCGCTGCGTTCGGGCTCGTAAGCGAGATTGGAGGCGAGCCACCTCTCCACTGTTGCGACCGACACGCCTTTGCGGCGCGCGTAGTCCTGCACCTGGTCGCGATCGATCTTGCCGATGCCGAAGTAGGCGGCATCGGGATGGGAGAAATAGTAGCCACTGACCGACGCCGCCGGGAGCATCGCGAACGTGTCGGTCAGAACGACGCCGGCATTCTCCTGCGCGCCCAGCAGCTCCATCAGCGCCGGCTTCTCGGAATGATCGGGACAGGCCGGATACCCGGGCGCCGGCCGGATGCCCCGGTACTTCTCGGCGATCAGGCTTTCGTTGTCGAGCTTTTCGCTGGCGGCATACCCCCACAGCTCGCGCCGCACGCGCTCGTGCATGTGCTCGGCCAGTGCCTCGGCAAAGCGGTCGGCGAGCGCCTTGCACAGAATGGCCGAGTAGTCGTCGTGGTCGCGTTCGTAGCGCTGCACGATCGCCTCGAGGCCGAGCCCCGCCGTTACGGCAAAGCCGCCGATGTAATCGTGGATGCCGCTGTCGGCCGGCGCGATGAAATCGGCCAGGCAAAGATCGGGACGGCCCGGCGGCTTCAGAAGCTGCTGGCGCAGGAAGTGGATGGTTGCCAGCTTGCGCGCACGAGATTCGTCGGCGTACACATCCACGTCGTCGCCCACCGCGGCCGCCGGCCACAGCCCGACCACGGCGCTCGCGCGCAGCTCGCCGCCGGCGATCAGGCGCTCGATCATCCTCTGCGCGTCCTCGAACAGGCTGCGCGCCGCCGCTCCGGTGTGCTCGTCGTCCAGGATCGCCGGGTAGCGGCCGCGCAGCTCCCAGGTCTGGAAGAACGGCGTCCAGTCGATGTAGTGCAGCAGGTCGCGCAACGGCACGTCGTCGAACACGGTCAGCCCGAGCTTGTTGGGCACCGGTGGCCGGTAGGACTCCCAATCGCCGCGCACGCGGTTGGCGCGCGCGCGCTCCAGCGTCACGTTGCTCGTGCGCGCCTGCTTGCTGCCGTGCGCGTCGCGCAGCTTCTTGTACTCGGTGCGCGTGTCCACCGTCAGCCGCTCGCGCAGCGACGGGTTCATGAGCGAGCTGGCCACGCCCACGCCGCGCGAGGCGTCGAGCACGTGAATGACGGGCCCGCTGTAGCACGGCTCGATCTTGACGGCGGTGTGCACCCTGGACGTCGTCGCGCCGCCGATCAGCAGCGGCAGCGTAAAGCCCTGCCGCTCCATCTCGCGCGCCACGTGCGACATCTCCTCGAGCGACGGCGTGATCAGGCCCGACAGCCCGATGATGTCGACCTCACGCTCGCGCGCCGTCGCCAGCAGCTTGTCGCACGGGACCATCACGCCGAGGTCGATCACCTCGAAGTTGTTGCACTGCAGCACCACGCCGACGATGTTCTTGCCGATGTCGTGCACGTCGCCCTTGACGGTGGCCATGAGCACGCGGCCCTTGGTGTCGGCGCCGCCCTCGGCCTTCAGGGCCTCCAGGTACGGCACCAGGTGCGCGACCGCCTTCTTCATGACGCGCGCGCTCTTGACCACCTGCGGAAGGAACATCTTGCCGGCGCCGAAGAGGTCGCCGACGACGTTCATGCCGTCCATGAGGGGTCCTTCGATCACCTCGAGCGGATGCGAGGCCTGCGCCCGCGCCTCCTCGGTGTCCTCGACGACGAAGTCGGCAATGCCGTTGACCAGCGCATGCCGCAGCCGCTCGGCCACGGTGCCCTCGCGCCAGGACAGGTCGGTGACGCGCGCCTTGGCCACACCGCGATAGCCTTCGGCAAACTCGAGCATCCGCTCGGTGGCGTCCGGCCTGCGATTGAGCAGCATGTCCTCGACGCGCTCGAGCAGGTCCTTCTCGATCTGCTCGTAGACCGGCAGCGCGCCGGCATTGACGATGCCCATCGTCATGCCCGCGCGGATGGCGTGGTAGAGGAAGGCGGCGTGAATGGCCTCGCGCACCGGGTTGTTGCCACGGAAGGAGAACGAGACGTTGCTGACGCCGCCGCTGATCATCGCATGCGGAAGCGTCTCCTTGATGCGCCTGGTCGCCTCGATGAAATCGACGGCGTAGTTGGCGTGCTCCTCGATGCCCGTGCCGATCGCGAAGATGTTGGGATCAAAGATGATGTCTTCGGGAGCGAAGCCCGCCTTCTCGATCAGCAGCCGGTAGGCGCGCGTGCAGATCTCGACCTTGCGGTCGGCCGTATCGGCCTGGCCGGTCTCGTCGAAAGCCATGACGATGACGGCGGCGCCGTAGCGGCGGATCTTCCGTGCCTGCGCGACGAACGCCTCCTCGCCTTCCTTCATGCTGATCGAGTTGACGACGCCCTTGCCCTGAAGGCACTTCAAGCCCGCCTCGATCACCGTCCATTTGGACGAGTCGACCACCACCGGCACCCGCGCCACCGCCGGATCGGAGGCGATCATGTGCAGGAACGTCGTCATGGCCTTCTCCGAATCCAGAAGGCCCTCGTCCATGTTGACGTCGATGAGCTGGGCGCCGCTGTCGACCTGCTGCCGCGCGACCTCCACCGCCGCCTCGTAGTTGCCGGAGAGGATGAGGTCGGCGAACTTCTTGGAGCCGGTGACGTTGGTGCGCTCGCCGATGTTGACGAACAGCGATTCTGGCCTGATCTCGAGCGGCTCCAGGCCCGAGAGGCGGCACACGCGCGGCAGCTCCCGCGCCGTTCGCGGGCTGACGCCGCGAACGGCCGCGGCGATCGCTTCGATGTGCGCGGGCGTGGTGCCGCAGCAGCCACCGACGATGTTCAGGAACCCGCTCCTGGCCCACTCGCCGATCAGCTCGGCCATGTGCTCGGGCGTGTCGTCGTAGCCGCCGAACTGGTTGGGCAGGCCGGCATTGGGATGCGCGCTGACGGCGCACTCGGCAGCGCCGGAGACCTCATCGATGTAGGGCCGCAGCTGCTCGGCGCCGAGCGCGCAGTTGAAGCCGATGGAGAGCGGCTGCGCATGCCGCAGCGAATAGTAGAACGCCGTCGGGGTCTGCCCGGCCAGCGTTCGCCCGCTGGTGTCGGTGATGGTTCCCGAGATCATCACCGGCAGAAGGATGCCGCGGCGCTCGAAGACGTCCTCGATGGCGTAGAGGGCGGCCTTGGCGTTGAGAGCGTCGAAAACCGTCTCGACCAGCAGCACGTCGGCGCCGCCGTCGAGCAGCCCCTCGGCCTCTTCGGTGTAGGCCACGACCAGCTCATCGAACGTCACCGCACGGAAGGACGGATCATTGACGTCCGGCGACAGCGACGCGGTGCGGTTGGTCGGCCCGAGCACGCCGGCCACGAACAGCGGCCGCTCCGGATGGCGGCCCTGAGAAGCGGCCGCGGCCTGGCGCGCCAGCTCGGCACCGCGCCTGTTGAGCTCGTAGACGTGCGCCTCCATGCCGTAGTCGGCCTGCGAGATGGAGGTGGAGTTGAACGTGTTGGTCTCGACGATGTCGGCGCCGGCATCGAAGTACGCCTCGTGGATCGCGCGTACGATGTCGGGACGCGTCAGCACCAGCAGGTCGTTGTTGCCCTTGAGGTCGCGCGGCCATTCGGCGAACCGCTCGCCTCGATAATCGGCTTCGACCAGGCCGTAGCTCTGGATCATCGTGCCCATGGCGCCGTCGAGCACGAGGATGCGGCGGCTCATCTGCTCGGCCAGCAGCCGCCCACGCTCATTGGTATATTGTCGCGGATTCCTCATTGCCTTCGTCCGGTCTGAACCGTTGTCTGTAGCAGGGACGGGCGGGAGGGGACAGCCACGCTCATGCCGGCCAGACGGGTGCTGCATCGTCGCTACTGCAGCGGCGCCCGTGTCTTAGCGGAGGGCGCCGGAGCCCTCTTTCATTTCGGGCGGATGCCGTCGCTGGCCATCTGCGCGAGCTCCGCAGTGGCCGCAGCCATCAAAGGATAGCTCTGCTGCTCGTAGGCGATGCCGGTCTGCAGCGGGAACGGCGCCGGCGCCGATGCGGGCACCACCACGCCGCCGGCCTCCTCGACGAGCAGCGATGCAGCGGCGAGATCCCAGATCTTCGGCCGCGTCTCGAAAGCGAGCGCGGCGCTGCCGCGCGCCACGCTCACCAGGCTGTACGTGGCGCAGCCGAACACGCGCATCTTCACCGGCAGGTTGACGTCGTAGAAGCGCAGCGTGCGCGAGCAGCACGCCAGCACGCGCCAGCGCCCTTGCGGCGGCGGCGGCTCGACGGCAATGGCGCGGCCGTTGAGCGTGGCGCCGCAGCCGCGCGCCGCGACGTAGAGCTCATCGAGCGCCGGAAAGAACAGCACCGCCAGCGACGGGTGGCCGCCGCTGGTGCGGGCGATCGAAATCCCCCAGTGCTGCAGGCCGCGCGAGAAGTTGGTGGTGCCGTCGATGGGATCGACGATCCAGACGTGCTGGCGCGAATCGTCGTAGCGGGTGTTGTCCTCTTCGCTCAGGATGCCGTCGCTCGGGTAGGCGGCGCCGATGCCGCCGGCGATCAGGGCATCCGCTGCCAGATCGGCCTCAGTGACCAGGGAGAAGTCGGCCTTCAGGTGCGAGCTCAGATCGGCGCGCCGGAAGTACTCGAGCAGCATGCGACCCGCGCTCCGGGCAAGCTCGACGGCGAAGTCACAGGCTGCGCGTTCGTCGCGCTCACCCATCGCTTGCCGCCCGCGGACCGCCGCTCGGCGGACCCGCTACCCAGTCGTCGATGAGCGTTCGCCCGATGGCCATGGGCGGCGGAAGGAAGAGCTCCTCGGCTTCGGTCTCGCCGCGGCATGCGCGCGCCACGGTCTGGCGATCGAACCATTGCGCATCCTCGAGCTCGGCCGGATCGACGACGATGTGGTCGCTGGTCGCCTCGGCCACGCACCCGATCATCAGGGCGGAGGGAAAGGGCCACGGCTGCGAGGACGTGTAGCGAACGCCGGCCACCGAGATGCCCGCTTCTTCCATGACCTCGCGCGCCACGGCTTCCTCGATCGTCTCGCCGGGCTCGATGAAGCCGGCCAGCGTCGAGTACATCCCGCGCGGCCACACGGCCTGACGCCCGAGCAGACATCGCTCGCCGCGCGTCACCAGCATGATGGCCACCGGGTTGACGCGCGGGAAATGCTCGGCCTTGCACGACGTGCACACGCGCATCGCACCGCCCTGCGCGGAGGCGGTTGCCGCGCCGCAGCGCGGACAGAAGCGGTGCGTGTCGTGCCAGTCGATCATCGCGCGAGCCTGCGCGACGATGGCGCATTCCTCGGCCGGAAGCTGCGCCGCTGCCGCGCGAATGTCGCAGAACTCGGCAACCTCCGACAGTCCCAGCTCGCGCTCCGGCTCGGCCAGCGAGGAGACGTCGACGGCGTAATGGGCGACGTCACCGCGCACGCCGAGAAGGACCGCGCCGACGCCTTCATCCATTGCCGACAGCAGCGCGCGCCGTGCCCAGGCCAGCGACGGGCCCTGACGTTTGACCAGCACGTTGAGACGCCAGAACGGCAGAAACCGACTTTTTGGATCTTCTAAGCAAGTCGACAGCCACTGCGGATCCCAGCGAAGGCGAGCGGCGCGATCCAGCGGATTTCCCGAGAAGAAGCTCACGATCGCTTACGCTAACGCGAACGTCTCCGGCGGTCCAAGGCGCCGATGATGAGCACGCGGCGCTGGCGGTGACCGAAGAGCCGACCGCTGCGCCCGCAAGGAGCGCACAATTTTTTAGTTCGGGGGCCTCGCAGCGATTGCCCAATCCGCGAACAGACTCTATCCTCCGCTGCGTCGGTTCTGTTCGGACCGGCGTCGGACAAAAAGCCTCGTCCTTGGCGATCCCTGAGAAGGGTACGCACTGGTGTTCCAACCTCGCCAAGGAGCTTCTCGCATGACACGCGTCATGACCGCGGCCGCCGGTTCTCACGCAATGCGCAGGCTTGTCGTTGCCGTCACGATTCTGGCGACGCTCGCCGCCGGCGACGCACACGCCGCCAAGATCCTGCTGATCGGCAACAGCTTCACCACCGGCATCAAGCCGTACCTGATCTCGCTCATCCGGTCCTCGGGCCGCGACGCCACGGTCGTCGTGCGCGCGGCGGACGGATGGACCGTGGCCGATCACGTGGCATCGGCCAAGACGCTGGCCAAGATCAACTCCAAGGCCTGGGACGCGGTCGTCGTCCAGGAACAGAGCCTGGGCGAGTTTCACGTGCGCTACCCCGCCGCCCGCGCCATCGATGCACAGATCGCGGCGGTCGGCGCGCAGACCGTTTTCATGATGACCTGGCGCGACCGTGGCGCGCCGCTCGTCAGCTACGACGCCCTTCGCGGCGCGCCCGGCGAGGACGTCGGCTATGTTCCCATCGCCTACGAGCTCGACGCGCCCATCGCACCCGTGGGCTGGGTCTATCGCGAGCAGATCCTGAACGATCCGGACGTTGAGCTGTGGGGCTCCGACGGCCATCATTCCAACGAGCGCGGCCGCTACCTCGCCGCCCTTTCCGTCTATTGTGCGGTCTTCGGCGAGAGCCCGGTGGGCCTGTGGGCGCCGGCGGCGTTCTCGCCGGCGCAGAACGAGAGCGACCAGCGCCTCGTCGAGAAGGTGGCGCTGTCCGACCCGGGCGAATGGATGATCCGCGCCTCCACGCTCGCCGCCAAGAAGGCCGCCGTTCGCACCGTCGTCGCCGCGGCCGGCGACGACGCCACCGAGACCATGACGACGGCTTCGATCACCGGCGGCAGCGCCCTTACGCTCGGCGCCGGTCGCATCGCGGCGCTGCGCTTCGCGGGAGTGCCCATCGCGCCCGGTGCCACCGTGCGCAGCGCGCGCCTGGAGATGTTCCCTTCCACCGGGCGGGCCAATTCGATCGTCATCGAGTACGCCGCGGTCGCCTCCGATGACGCGCCGCCGCTGACGGCCGAGCCCGGTGCGCTCTCGAAGCTGCCTCTGGGCGCGACATCCATTGTGGACGCGCCGCCGGCCTTCGACGGCAGCGTCTACAACGGCAGCGTCGACCTGGCGCCGCTGGTCCAGGAGATCGTCGACCGGCCCGGCTGGGCCGAAGGCAACGCCCTCACGATCCTGGTGCAGGATGCCGGAAGCGCTTCCAGCCGCCTGATCCGCGCCTACGAAGGCGGAGTCAGCAAGGCGCCGGCGCTGGTCGTGGAGCTGGAGCCGTAACCAAGGGGGCCGGTTCCGGCGGTCGCGCCGGTTCGCGCAGCGACGTGAACCGGCGTGGCGGCAAGGGTCTGGCACTTCCTTCCCGGGCTGCCGTGGACGAAGTGCCAGTCCCCCACCGTTCCTGCAGGCTCAGTTCGTACACGTGCGGGACGTCGCGCTTCCGCGGCAGGCCAGAGCCTGCTCGGCCAGGCACGATGCGGCAGGGCCGCTGCCGAAGACCTGGGTCAGGCGCAGCACGGGCTCGAGCGCCTCGGCGGACAGATCCAAGCTCTCGGCGATCGTGCGCACCACGACGCGGTTACGCGCCGACGACAGGTGCACGCGCAGCCTGGTGATGCCGGCGGCCTCCTCGAACTCTCTATCGGGATCGCGAAACACGTAGTCGCCGCCGCCGATGGCCTCGAAGCCTGCCGGCGGAACGAAAGCCGTGAACACGCTGTTGCCGTCCTCGTCGGTCAGGCTGATCTCGACTCCGCTCTCGGTGGGCGGCTGCGACATCCATCCGGCATCGAAGCGCGCCGACAACACCATACGGTCGCCGGCGGCCACCGCGCCCTTGCGCAGCTTCAGGCGCGAGGAGGCCTGGGCGAGCGGCGCGGGAATGCAGTCGTCGCCGATGCAGCGGTCGTCGATGGTGCAGGCATCGCCGTCGTCGCAGCGCATGCCATCGGGCGTGTTGGCACAGGTCAGCTCGAGCGGCAGCTCGACGACGTTGTTGCCGTCGTCGTCCTCGGCGATCTTGTCGTCCGGATCGACCTCCACGCGCAGCCGGTAGCTCCCTGTCGGCAGGTCGATGTCGGTCAGGTCGATGTACTGGCACGACGTGTTGATGCCGTAGACGTCGCTGCAGCCGGCACTGATGCCCTGGTTCTGGCACGTGTAGACGCGCGTCGGGCACTCGGTGTCGAGCAGGCAGAAGCCGTACTTGCGGCCCTGAATGACGGGCTCGCCGGCGGCCGTCAGCAGATCGGCAACCGCGAAGTTCTCGAAGTGCGCGTGCCCGTGCGCGGTGCTGCACAGGAAAAGGGGATTGGTGCATTCGGCGCCGGGATTGGCCCGGCAGTCGGGGCAGCCGGGGTTGCCCAGCACGATGTCCTCGTCGCCGATGTTGTGCGTCTTCATCGCGTAGCGCAGCAGCAGGCGGTTGGTCTCGCCGCCGGCGCACCCTTCGATGACGTCTCCGGCATTGACGTTGCTGCGGACGACCACCGGCGAGTACACCTCCGGCTCCATATCGCCGCCCGCGCGCGCAACGCCGCTCATCGCGGCGCAGGCCAGCAGCGCCGCCACCCCCCTGGAAAAAGCCATGACGAGCTACCTTACGCGCAGGCCCGGCGCCGGTGCAATACGAGCGCTCGCTTGACGGTCGTGTCCGGGTGAGGTCGAAGAGCGCATCCATCGAAAGGAGACGCATCGCATGACATCGACGATCCGATTCGGGGTGACGCTGCCCCAGATCAAGCGCAGCTGGGAAGACACGCGCGCCGCCGCCACCGAGCTCGACCGGCTCGGCTACGACAGCGCCTGGGTATGCGACCATCTCTACGGCGTGCCGATGCCCGACCTTCCCATCCTCGAGGCTTACAGCCTGCTGGCCGCCGTCGCAGCGGTCACCAGCCGCGTCGAGCTCGGGGTGCTGGTCACTCCGCCCTTCTTCCGCAACCCCGCCGTGCTCGCCAAGCAGATCGCCACGATCGATCACATCGCCGGCGGCCGCACCATTGCCGGTTTCGGCTCGGGCTGGTTCGCCTCCGAGTTCGAAGGCTACGGTTGCGAGTTCCCGCCCGTGTCGCGGCGCCTGGAGGCGCTCGCCGACACCTGCGAGATCGTGCGCGCGATGTGGACACAGGATCAGCCGAGCTATCGCGGCAAGGTCTACTCGATCACCGACGTCTACTGCGAGCCGAGGCCGCAGCGCACGCCGCGCATCCTGATCGGCGGCGGCGGCGAGAAGGTGCTGCTCAAACTGGCGGCGCGCTACGCCGATATCTGGAACAACCTGGCGGTGAACCAGAGCGACCTCCCGCGCAAGGTCGCGGTGCTGCGCGAGCATTGCGAGCGCGAAGGCCGCGATCCGGCGCAGATCGAGGTCTCGCAGCAATGCCTGGTCGTGATCGCGCCGACGATGGCGGAGGCCGAGCAGAGCATCGGCAAGGCCGAACGCATCTACGGCGGGCACATGGGCGCCGGCCTGCGCGAGCACGGCATCTGGGGCGATCCCGACACGGTGGCCGAGAAAGTCCGCCGCTACGCCGGCATGGGCTGCGGCCACTTCGTCATCGAGTTCTTCGGCAAGGACCTGCGCGAGCCGGCGCGGCTGTTCGCGGAGAAGGTGATGCCGGCTTTCCGGTAGGGCGGTCGCCGGCATCGTGCCGGCCTTGCTGCAGGGCCGCCTGCGTCATCGCCGGCATCGGAAGAGCCGTTACGGCTCGAGGCGTTGCCGTCGACGCGCCAGGTACTCCACGAAAAAAAGGCCCCGCCGGGAACTCCCGGCGGGGCCTTTGTCATCTGGGCATGATGCGTCGGATCAGCTGCAGCTGAGCCCGCTCGGTGCCGTGCCGGTGCCGACGCGCCGGCATCCGACCGACTGTCCACCCTGGCCGCTGCCGCCGGTGCCGCCGTTGCCGGCTGCGCCGCCGTTGCCGCCTTCGCCGCCGTTGCCGACGTTGCAGTCGCCGTCGGGACCGTTGCCGCCGCCGGCCGCGTTTCCGGCCGAGCCGCCCGCTCCGCCCGCTCCGCCGCCGCCCGCCGCGCCCGGCGAGGCAGTCACGCCGGAGAAGGTGCCGCCGCTGGTGTTGCAGATGTAGACTCCGAAGGAGGAGCCGCCGCCGCGGCCGCCCGTGCCGCCGGTGCCGGCGCCCGCGCCGCCGCCGCCGCCGCCGCCGCCGCTGCCGGTGCCGTCATTGCACGAGCCTCCAGCCTCGGCGCCGCCGCCGCCGCCGCCGCCGCCGCCGCCGCCGCCCTTGCCGTCGGCGCCCGAGCCGCCCTGGCCGCCGGGGATCCACAGGCACGAGCTGGTGTTGTGCGAGCCGGCGGTGCCGGTGCTGCCGTTGCTGCCGGAGGCGCCGCTGCCGCCGCCGTTGCCGTTGGTGCCGGTTCCGGGGTTGCTGCAGCCGGTCGTGACGCAGGCATCACCGCCCGGGCTGCCGCCGCCGCCGCCTCCGGGGCCGCCGCTGACGCCGCCGCCGCTGCCGCCGCTGCCGGCGTTGGCGCCGTCGCGCGAGCCGCCGCCGCCGCCGCCGCCGCCGCCGCCGTTGACGCCGCCGCTGGATCCGCCGGTGCCGCCGTTGCGGTTGCCGCCGCCGCCGCCGCTGGTGCCGCCGCCGCCAGTGCCGCCGCCGCCGCCGAACACGTTGCGGGTCTCATCGTCGGAGTTGCCTTCCTCACCGCTGCCGCCGCCACCGGCGCTGCCGCCGTTGCTTCCGTTGCTTCCAGCGGAGCCGCCGCCGGCGTTGCCCGCGGAGATGACGACGTTGCTGACGGTGTAGCTGGAGGAGTTGGTCAGGCGCAGGCCGTAGATGGACGTGCCGCTGTTGGCCGCGCTGGCCACCTGGATCCGCATGCAGCTGAGCGTGAAGTTCGTCTTGCTGCCCACGTCGACGCCGATGACCTGACCGTCGATGCCCGCCGAGCCGAAGTCGAGCGTCGAGTTGCGATCGATGATGCTGGCCACGCTCGCGCTGCTGCTGCCGCAGTTCGCCGCCGACGTCTGCACCCATGCCGCATGGTCGCTGCCGGTGCTGTAGCCGCCCTCGACGACGACGTTGCTCGGGACTCCCGTGATGCGCCCGCTACGCGAGTAGGTACCGCGCGCCATGCGCACGCGGCCGCCGCTGACGACCTGCGCGAGCGCCGTCTCGAGCGAGCACGGCGATGCGGGCGAGCAGGTCGCGCCGGTGCCGGTGGGCGAAGCGTACTCGCACAAGCCGCTGTCGACGTGCTGGACGCCGGTGGCCGGATTGCACGAGTCGGTGGTGCAGGGATCGCCGTCGTCGATGACCGGCGTTCCGCTGCCGACGCAGGAGCCCGAGCCGTTGCAGGTGTCGGTCACCGTGCAGGCATTGCCGTCGTTGCAGCTCGTGCCCGAGTTGTTGAAGCAGGTGTCGGCCGCTTCCTGGCAGAAGTTGTTGCACTGCGAGCCGCCCGAGCACGGGTTGCCGGCGTGCACGCTGCAGCTGCCGCCCGAGCACGTGTCGGCGCCGTTGCAGAACACGTTGTCGTTGCAGGCAACCGTGTTGTTGGGATGCGTGCAGACGCCCGTGCCGTCGCAGACGTCGGTGGTGCACACGTTGCCGTCGCTGGTGCAGGAGGCGCCGGCCAGGTCGAGGCAGTTGTTGGCCGTCTCGTTGCACGCATCGGCGCACACCGTGCCGCCGGCGCAGGGATCGCCGCTGCCGACGCAGGTGCCGTTGGAGCACACGTCGGTCTGCGTGCAGAAGAGGCCGTCGTCGCATGGCGACGTGTTGTTGGGATGCGTGCAGGTGCCGGTGCCGTTGCAGATGTCGGTCGTGCAGACGTTGCCGTCGCTGTTGCACGACGTGCCCGCGTCCAGCGGCGGATGGCCGCAGGTGCCGGCGCCGTCGCATTCGTCGCGGGTGCACTCGCTGCCGTCGTCGGTGCAGCTGGCGCCGTTGTCCTTGTTGGGATGCGCGCAGGTACCCGCGCCGTCACACGAGTCGTTCGTGCACTCGTTGCCGTCGTCGGTGCACGGCCTGGTGTCGGGCTCGGGCAGCGGCTGGCAGACGCCGGCGCCGTCGCAACGGTTGTTGGTGCACTCGTTGCCGTCGTCCTCGCACAACGTGTCGTTGGGGCTGAAGCAGGTGTCGACGTCCTCGTTGCAGGTGTTGTTGCAGAGATTGCCGCCTGCGCACGGGTCGCCCGGGTGCACCGAACAGGTGCCGTCCTGGCAGGTGTCGGTGCCGTTGCAGAAGAAGCCGTCGTCGCAAGGCGCGCTGTTGTTGGGATGCAGGCAGAAGCCGGTGCCGCTGCAGGTGTCGTCGGTGCAGACGTTGCCGTCGTCGGCGCAGGTCTGTCCGGAAGGCTCGGACTCGCACGTGGCCGAGCAGCAGTCGTCGTCGATGTTGTTGCCGTCGTCGCAGCCTTCGCCGGCCTCGAGCGTGCCGTTGCCGCAGCGGGCAGGATCGACGCAGCTCGCATCGGCGGTGCCGTTGTCGAGCTCGTCGCAGTAGCGGTCGGTGCCGTCGGCGCCGTTGACTGCCAGGCAGTTGCGGCAGGTCACGGCCTGCTCGACGCAGCGGGCGAAATCGAAGCTGCCGGCGCACCGGCCCGGGAAGGCCTGCGCCATGTCGACGCCGCCGCACGCCTTGCCGAGTGAGTCGGCGAGCTTGACCACCGCGCGGCCGATCGAGCCGTCGGCATCGGCCTTGGTGACATCGAGGCAGTTCTCGATGCCGTCGCCGCTGACGATGGCGCCGCTGGCCAGGCCGTCGGCCTTGCACGCGAGGAACGTCTTGAACGCCGCCTGAACGATCTTGCCGTAGGCCTTGGCAAGAGTGCCCTGGCAGACCTGCGCGGCCTCATCGTCGGCAACCGCCTCGATGGCCTCGTTGAGATCGTCGCCGAACATCTCGTTGAACAGCAGCGCACCCTGCGCGGCGGCAGCGTTGCCGACGGTGGCTGCATCGGTGTAGCCGAAGTTGGGGAGCTTCGCGCAGAAAGCGCTCTGCGTCGCGGCGACCTTGGCGCGGGCTTTCGCAACCAGGCCCTTGTTGTCGGCAGCCAGACATTCCTGCGCGTCCTGTCCGAGCGGCAGGCGTCCGAGCAACGCGTCCACGTGGCAGCTGACGTTGGCCTTGGCCTGTGCCTTGACCACGCCGACCATCGCCTTGTTCATCGAGTTGATGCACCGCTGGCGGATCGCGTCCTGCGGCTGTGCGGCGGCGACCTCCGGACCGGCCAGGCCAGCGAGCACCACGACGGTCGTCATCCAACGGATACTGGTGCGCACGCGGGAAAATGGCTTCATGGGCTCCCCCAGAGACAAAGTTGTTCGTGCGCGCTGCGAAAGAATCGCTGGCGAGGACGGTCGTCCGTCGTTGTCGATCCTCGGCGGGAAGTAAGCAGGCCAGCCGCTTCCCCTCGAAGCGGATGCAACTCCCCCATGCCCACGAAGTAGCGCGGACTTATCGCATGGCCATGAAAGTTGTGTCAATGCGCCGTGGCCGTCGCTGCGGTGGCAACGCCCAGAACCCTTGCGGCTGCAGGCATTCGCCCCGCCCTTCGCCCGAGGCTGTGACCGAAGCCGCCGGCGGAACGATCGTCAACGCGGTATGGCCAGGGGGGGTGCGGGAGCGGAGGCTGTCGCCGGCGGTGCCTTGGGCAGCCCCACGACTCGGAGATCGCCGTCGGTGCCGGTGCGGCCTTCGAGGTTGTGATTTCCCGACCAGGCCACCAGCACCAGCCCCTTCCCGTCCGAGACGACCACCGGCTTGTCGTCCCAGCTGCGTCCGTCCGCCGTCGCATAGGCGGCCACTGCGCGCGGCGGGGACCATGTGCGTCCGTCGTCGGTGCTGACCGAGACGAGCACGTCGCTGTCGCTGCCCTTGGTCTTGCCCATGCTGTCCTTGGAGGTCCAGACCGCAACAAAGCGGCCGGCGCCGTCGAATGCCACGCGCGGGAGCAGGTCGCGGTGCGTGTCGGTCTTGAACGGACCGTTGACCGACGCGGCCGACGACCAGGTTTTGCCGCCGTCGCTGGAGGCGGCGGCCATGATGTCCCAATCGTCCTCCTCGTCGCCCGGCTTGCCGACGTAGGACGCCCACAGTGCCAGCCATCGCCCGTCGCCGGCAGCGGCCAGGGAGACGGAATCATCGCCGGCGTGCCCGTCGGAGGCGGCTCTGGCCGACAGCGGCTGCGCGGCCGACCAGGACGCACCCGCGTCGTCGGAGCGCGCCACCATGACGTCCCAGTCGCTGCCGAGGCCGGGCACGCTGAAGGCTTCCCATCCGGCAAGGACGCGCTCTCCCGCGCCTTCGACCGCGAGCACGAGACGCCTGTCCACGCCCGCATCGTTCTTCGCCGTCTCGGTCAGCAGCGCCGGCGCCGACCACGTGCGCGCGCCGTCGGTGGAGCGGCTCACGACGAGGTCGCCGTCGCCGCCGCCGCCGAGCTCGCGTGCCTGCCCCTCCCAGCCGAGCAGCCAGGCGTTGCCGGCGAACGCGAGCGCCGGTCGGAACTCATCGCCCGCATCGAGCGCCACCGGCTGCGGTGCGCTCCAGCTCGCGCCGTCGTCGTCCGACCTGGCCCACAGAACGTCGCTGTCGCTGCCGGGGCTGCCCTTGACGACGCCGGCCGACTGGAACGCAACGACCCAGACGCCGCGCCGGTCGGTGGCGATGGCCGGGCTCGTGTCCATCGTGGCGCCCGCGCTTCGACCGGGCGCCAGCAGCGCGGCGGCGCTCCAGCTGCGGCCGTCATCGGTGGAGACGGAGAAGGCGATGTTCCAGCGACGCTCGGGCGTCTTGCGGCCCAGCGCATGCAGCGTCTCCCACACCGCCACCCAGCGCCCCCTGCCGTCCGTCGCGATCGCCACCGCGCCGTCGTCGGCATCGTCGCCGTTGGCGTACGAGTTCAGCGAAACGATCGCTTCGAATGGCTGGGCAACGGCCGCGTTCGGGCTCGCCGCCATCACCGATGCGAAAATCACCAGCGTGCGCAGCAGGCGCCGCGCGGATCGTTGCCGGCAGTGTCGCTTCATCGTGCCTCCTTGCGTGTGCGCGCTTCGCGCCGACTTGCATGGCGTGCATCGGGCATGTAGTGCCCGCGACGGTTCCCGGATGCGCCGCTCGCTACTCGTCTTTCTGCTCCTCCTGGCCACCGGAGCGAGCGCCTCCAACGATGCCACACGCAGCGCGGTTTTCATTCCGCACGCGCGACCCGCCGCCGACTTCGTGCCGACGGCGGCCTACCGGTGGCTCGAGATCTCGCTCGAAGCGACCGCGCGCCAGGTCGACCGCATCGGCGCGCGGCCGACCATCATCTCGCGCACCGTGGCCGTGGCACTGACCGCCATGTATGACGCGTGGGCGGCCTACGACGACAAGGCCATCGGAACGCGCCTGGGGGCAACGCTGCGGCGGCCTGCCGAGGAGCGCACCGACGCCAACCGTGAAGTCGCCATCGCCTACGCCACCTATCGCGGATTGCTCGACGTCTACCCTGAGGACAGCCAGTGGATCCGCGAGCAGATGGTGCGCGCCGGCCTCGATCCCGACGAAGACACGACCGATACGCGCACGCCTGCCGGCGTGGGCAACGTCGCCGCGCAGGCGGTGATCTCCTACCGCCACCACGACGGCGCCAATCAGCTCGGCGACGAGGTCGGCTCCGACGGCACGCCGTATTCGGACTGGACCTATTACTGGCCGATCAACTCGAATGATCGCGTCGTGGATCCGGACCGCTGGCAGCCGCTTCCGTTCGCCGACGGCCGCGGCGGACGCTTCTATCCCGGCTTCCTGACGCCGCACTGGTATCGCGTGCGTCCTTTCGCTCTGGACCGCGCCGATCAGTTCCGGCCCGGCCCGCCTCCCAAGGTCGGCTCGCCCGAGATGGCCAGGGAAGTCGAAGAGGTGATGCGATTCAACGCGTCGCTGACGCCGCAGCAGAAGGCGATCGTCGAGTTCATGCGCGACGGTCCGCGCTCCACGGGACAGACCGGACACTGGCTGCGCTTCGCGCAGGACGTCTCGCGGCGCGACCGCTACGACCTCGCGCGCGACGTCAAGCTGTTCTTCGCCGTGGCCAACGTCGCGATGGACGCGTTCATCGCCTCCTGGGAATCCAAGCGCTACTACGACACGTCGCGGCCGTGGACGCTGGTGCGCCACTACTACGCGGGCAAGAACATCCTGGGCTGGGCAGGTCCCGGCAAGGGCGTGGTGACGCAGCCGGCCGAGCAGTGGCATCCGTATTCGCCCGACACGTTCGTCACCCCGCCCTTTCCCGGCTTCACCTCCGGACACAGCACCGTCAGCGCCGCGTGCGCGCGCGTGCTCGAGCTCTACACGGGCAGCCCGCACTTCGGCGTCATCGAAACCCGCAAGGCCGGTTCGCTGACCGAGGCCCACGCCGACTGCGTCGCCATCAGCGGCGGCACCGGCCAGCGCCCCGATTCCGATACCAGCTGCGACATCACGCTGGAGCTTCCGACCTTCGAGGCCACCGCGCAGATGGCCGGCATCTCGCGGGTGATGGGCGGCTACCACATTCAGAGCGACAACACGGCCGGCCTCGACCTCGGCCGCAAGGTCGCCGACTTCACCTGGCCGCGCATTCGCGCCTACTTCGACGGCGTCCATCCGATGGTGGCGGCCCGTTAGGGTCGCGATGCGCCGTCTTGCCGGCATCTGCCCGGCGCCGCCGCCGTTGGCTGCACCTGGCCGCCTCTCGTAACATCGGCGCATGAGCTGGCATGAGGCATGGACCGGCGGCCAGTACAGTGTCGTGCGCGCCGGCGGCGCGCTCGTGCTGATGCTGCACTTTGCCGGCCGCATGACCGACGCGGCCTCGTTTGCCGGCGCGGTGCTGGCCGCGCTTGCGGTGGCCGCGGCCGGCCTTTTCGCAGCCGGTCGCGCCGATCGCGTGCTGGCGCTGGTGCTGGCGGCGGCGCTGGCGATGAGCGACCACGGGCTGCTCGGCCGCACCGGCATCTGGTACGCGACCTTCTGGCTGCTCGGACACGCCACGCTGCCACCGGCTCCCTTCCTCAGCCTGGATGCGCGCGCGCGCACCGATCCCGGCGGCGAATGGCGCATGCCCTCCTACTTTCCCGCGGCGGCGTGGGCCCTTTTCGTCGGTCATCACGTCTTCGGATCCATCGCCGCCCTGTCGGCCGGCGAATGGCCGATCGCGCTGGTGCGGCTGCCGCTGGCGCTGGCGGCGCTGGCGCCGTCGACGATGCCGGCAGCGCTGGCAGTCTCGCTCGGCGTGGAGCTCGGCGCGTGGTTCGTCGCGGGACACGCCGATGCAGGCGTGTGGCTGCTGCATCTGCTGGCGCTGCAGCCGGCGTGGTTTCCGCCGCGCGAGAACGCCGGCACCGAGACGGTCTTCTATGACGGCACCTGTGCGCTGTGCCACGGCGCCACGCGCTTCCTGCTGAGCGAGGACCGCGAGCCGGCGCGCTTCCGACTGGCGCCGCTCGGCAGCGAAGCGTTCCAGCAGCGGCTGCGCCGGGAGCAGCGCGAAGAGCTGCCCGACAGCGTCGTGGTCGGCACCGCCGCCGGGCACGTGCTGACGCAGTCGCGAGCAACGGCCTACATCCTCGACCGCATCGGCGGGCTGTGGCGCATCCTCGCCTACGTGCTCGAGCTGCTGCCGGACTCCCTGACGGACTCCGCCTACGAGATCGTCGCGCGCAACCGCTATCGCTGGTTCGGCCGCAAGAGCCAGGCGTGCCCGATCCTTGCCGGCCCGCTGCGCGCCCGCTTCGACAGCTGAGCGGCGCTGGAGATGCGCGCACGCATCCCTTTCCTCGAGCCCGACTTGCCCGACGCCGCGCCGCTGGCCGAGGACATGCAGCGCATCGTCGCGTCGGCGCGCCTCAGCAACGGCGGGCCTTTCGAAGAGAGCCTTTGCGATCGCATTGCGGCGCGGGTCGGCGCCGCGCACTGCATCGCCGTCGCCAACGCGACCATCGGCCTGATGCTGGCCATGCGCGCGACGGCGCGGCCGGGCGCGACGCTGGCCGTGATGCCTTCGTTCACGTTTCCGGCAACCGCGCTGGCCGCGCGCTGGGCGGGCCTGGAGCCGCTCTTTTGCGACATCGACGAACGCACCTGGCAGCCGCGCGTGCCGATCGAGAGCCTGCGCCCCTTTGCCGATTCGATCGCGCTGCTCGTCCCGTGCAACACGTTCGGCGCGCCGTGCGACATCGAGCAATGGATCGAAATTGCCGAGGACCTTGGCGTGCCGCTGCTGGTCGATTCGGCGGCCGGCCTGGGCGGGCGCTACCGCGACGGCCGCGCCATCGGCGGCGCCGGCGCGACCGAAGTGTTCTCGATGCACGCCACCAAGAGCTTCGGCGTCGGCGAAGGCGGCCTCGTCGTCACCGCCGATGCCGCGCTGGCGGCGCGCCTGCGCACGATGCGCAACTTCGGCCTCGGCGAGGACGGCGTGTGCGTGGAGCCGGGGCTGAACGGCAAGCTTTCGGAGCTCCACGCGGCGGTGGCGTGCCGCGTGCTCGACGGCTTCGATGCGGCGCTGCAGCGGCGCGCGGCCATTGCCGAACGCTACCGCCGGCGCCTGGCCCCGCTTGCCGTGCAGCTCCAGGATGGAGCCGAGCTGTCGCCATGCCAGGCCGCATCGATACGCCTGCGCGGCGCCGATCGCGGCCTGGTGCGCGAGCGGCTGCTGCGCGAGGGCGTGGAGACGCGTCACTACTTCTCGCCGCCGCTGCACCGCCAGCCCCTCTTCGCGAGCTGCCGCGCGCTCGGTGCGCTGGAAGGGACCACCGCCGTCGCAGCGGACATTCTCGCTCTTCCCATGAGCACGCGCCGCACCGACGAGGAGATCGATCGGATCTGCGACGCGCTGGCGCGGTGCCTGTGAACGCGCCGGGGGCAGCGCCCGGGCTCGCGGCGGCGGCAGGGCAACGGACCGGATACCTTTCGCAGGATTACGCGGGCTCGCTGTCCGAGTTCGGCCAGCCGCTGCATCTGCCGCGAGCGGGGGCCTGGCTTCTCGTGCGCGGCATCGCGCCGGCCGGCAATCCTCGCGACGACGGTGATGCGCGCGGCCACGGCGCTGCCGGTGATGCACATGACGCCGGGGGCGTCCGCGATGCCTGCGATCTGCGCGATGCCATGGGGTGCTATCCGCTCCTTGCCTGCGAGCGATGGGAGGCGCTCGCCGAGGACCTGTCGGCTCTCGGCACGCGCCTGGTCAGCGTCACCGCCGTCAGCGACCCGTTCGCCGACTGCGACGCCGCGACCGTGCAGGCGGCGTTTCCGGATCTGGTGCGGCCGTTCAAGCGGCATTTCGTGTGCGAGCTCGGCGGCGACCTCGATGCGATGATCTCGCCGCACCATCGCCGCTGCGCGCGCAAGGCCGCCCGCAAGGTCGACGGTGAAGTGCTGGGCCGGCCCCTGGACCACCTCGCCGAATGGCTGGAGCTCTTCGAGCCGTTTGCACGCGCGCGCGGCGTCGGCGGCATTCGCGCATTCTCGAGCGCGGCGTTCGAGCGGCAGCTGGCCGTGCCGGGCGTGTTCGCGGTGCGCGCCGTGCGCGGCTCGTGCACCGTCGGCATGCAGATCTGGATGCTGCACGGGCGCGTCGCCTATGGGCACGCCCTGGCGCTGAGCGACGAAGGGTATCGCCTCGGCGCCGGCTACGCGCTCTACCGGTTCGCGCTCGAGCAGCTCGCCGCCCGCGTCGACTTCTGCGATCTCGGCGCGGTGCCCGGCTGCGACGACGCCGCGGCCGCCGGACTGGCTGCGTTCAAGGCCGGCTGGTCCAATGCGCGACGCACCGCGTATCTGTGCGGGCGCATCAGCAACCCGGCAGCGTACGCGCGGCTGGCGGCCGGCGCGGCGGGCGGCTACTTTCCCGCCTACCGGCGCGGCGAGTTGGCGCCGCCTGCACCATGACGCCCCTGCCCTTCCGAAGCTGCGACGAGACCGGCTGGCTCGCCGCCGAACGCGACCTGCGCGAGCACGGCTACGCCGCGGTCAAGAGCGTGATTGCGCCGGCCGTCGTCGCGTCCGCGCGCCGGAGCGTCGAGGCATGGCACGAGCGAACGCGCGATCGGACCACGCGCGACATGCCGAACATGGGCGGCGGCCCGGTGGTGTGGAACCTGCAGAACAAGGACCGTCTCTTCCTCGACATTCTGTTCACGCGTCCCGAGCTCGAGCGGCTGCTCGTGCACGTGCTCAACGATCCGTGGTACCGCTCCATCCCCGAGAACCGTCCCAACTACATCCTGCGTGCCTTCATCGCGCGCGCCGGCCTGGCGGCGCTGCCCTTCCACATCGACTCGTTCATTCCGTACGAGGGCGAGCACGTGCTGTCGGTGCAGAGCGTGTTCGTGCTCGAGCCGATGCGCGCCGGCGCCGGCGCCACGCTGGTGGTGCCCGGATCGCACCGGAGCGCGCGCTGGGCCGAGCAGGTGCCGCGCGAGCAGGCGGTCGCGATCGAGGCCGACGCCGGCGATCTGCTGCTGTGGGACAGCCGGCTCTGGCACGCTGCCGAAGACAATCCCGAAGGTTCCACCCGCTGGCTGCTGATCGCCACGTTCACGCGGTGGTGGATCAAGCAGGCCTTCGACGTCACCGAAGCGCTGCCCGACGAGATCTACGAGCATCTGACCGACTCGCAGCGCGCCGTGCTCGGCTTCTGCTCGCGCCCGTGGCGCGACGAAAGCGAAGGCATCCGCACGCAGCACGGCTACGAAGTCCTGGCGGCCGGGCGCGCCGGCAAGCCCAAGGCGCTGCCATGAGCGGGCGGCTGCACGGAAAGGTCGCCGTCGTCACCGGCGCGGCGTCGAGCGCGCCGGGCGTCGGCATCGGCGCCGCCATCTCGATCCTGCTGGCGCGCGAAGGCGCGCGTGTGATCGTCGTCAATCGCTCGCTCGCGCACGCCGCCTCGCTGGCCGAGGAAATCACCGGCGAAGGCGGACACTGCAGCGCCGTGGCCGCCGACGTCACCACCTCCGAAGGTGCAGCCGCCGCCATCGATGCCGCCGGCAGCCGCTACGGAGCTCTGCACGTGCTCGTCAACAACGTCGGCTCGGGCGGCCCCGGCACCGTCGTCGACGCCACCGAGCAGCTCTGGGAGCAGACGATGGCCACCAACCTGCGCAGCGTGTTCCTGTGCTGCAAGCACGCGGTGCCGCACATGATCGAGGCGGGCGGCGGCTCGATCGTCAACGTCTCCTCGGTCGCGGCGCTGCAGGGGTTTCGTCGCGGCGGCAGCGGCTTCGCTCCGTACTCGGCCGCCAAGGCCGGTGTGATCGGCCTGACGCGCGCGGTTGCCGCCGATCACGCGCGCGAGAACGTGCGTTCCAACTGCCTGATCGTGGGCATGGCGCACACGCCGCGCATGGAGAAGTTCGGGCAGGAGCATCGCCGGACGCGCACGATGGCCGTTCCGCTGCAGCGCGAAGGCACGGCATGGGACGCGGCGTGGGCCGCGGTCTTCCTCGCAAGCGAGGAGTCGCGCTGGATCACCGGCGCCTGCCTGCCGGTCGACGGCGGCCAGCTCTCGCTGCGCGAGTGGCCGGAGTGACGTTCGCAGCATCAGGCTGGGAGCTTCACTCCGGACGACGCAGCACTTCGCGCACGATGTACGCCGGCTGGCGCAGCAGCAGGTTGTAGCTTCGCAGCGCGTACTCGCCCACCAGCGCGATCATCCCCACGCTTGCCAGCGCGCCCAGCACCACGACGTTGAGCAGGAAGCCGGGCGTGACCGTCTCCAGCAGCGAGAACGGCCAGACCAGGTTGACGGCGAGGCGCAGCGTGCCGATCAGCGCCAGCAGCAGCAGGGCGAAACCGACGTACTGGAAAGGGCGCTCCGACATTCCCACCGCGCTCTCGAGCCAGTAGCGAAGCAGCTTGGGATAGGTCCAGCCGGAGCGGCCGTGGGGGCGCGCGGCATGCGAGACCGGCACCTCGGCGCAGCGGCCCGCGGCCGCCACCAGGTACGGCAGACGGATCGGCCGCAGCGGGCCGTGCTCGAATCCCGCCAGCAGGCGAGCATCGACCACCTTGAAGGTGCAGCCGAAGTCGGTGAGGTCGGCTCCCGAAAGCGCCCGCATCGTCACGTTGGCCACGCGCGACGCCGTGCGCCGCATCCAGTCGTCGCGCCGCTGCGGCCGGCATCCGCTGACGATGTCGTAGCCGCGATCGAAGCGCTCGAGCAGCAGCGGAAGGTCCTCGGGCGACAGCTGAAGATCGCTGTCGAGGAAGACCACCGCCTTCCCCCGCGCCAGCAGCGCGCCGGCGGTCAGCGCCGCGGCCTGGCCGGAGTTGCGGAACAGATCGACCACCGCCGTCACCGACGCGTCTTCCTCGAAGATCCGCCGCAGCCGGTCCCAGGTTCCGTCCGTGCTGCCATCGTTGACGTAGATGATCTCGTGCGAGCGGCCGGTGGCGGCGAGCGTGCGCGACAGCCGCGCGTGGAACTCCAGCACCGTCGCCTCCTCGAAGAAGCACGACAGCACTACGCTGATCTCGGGCGCCGCAACCGCCATGGCGCCGACTATCGCAGTAGCGCGGCCGCCACGGAAGCAGAGCGCACAGGCATCTCCGGCGCCGCGGCTCGTGACGACATCGGTGCCCACAACGCTCGCGTGAACGGCCGGACGCTCTATAGTCGCTCGCATGTTCACGCGAGGACGAGGGCGCCGGGGCCGCGTGGCACCAGTGATCGCGCTTTCGATCGCCGTCGCCTCCGCCGCCGTGCCGCCGCCGCTGGCGCGCGCCAACCTCTTCGCGCAACGCGGCGCCGGCATCGAGGGCAGCGCCTTCGGCGGCGGCAGCCCCGAAGAGTGGAAGCAGGCCGAGGCCGCATGGCGGCAGATGATCGCGTCCGAGGATCTGATCGACCTGCTCGGGCTGCAGAAATCCGATCTCGTCCACTCGATGCGCAACCTGCGGCTGCCCGACGCCGCCGCTCGCCGCTGGTTCTCGCCGCAGGTCGAGGTCGTCGACATCGCCGAAGGGGCCCTGTCGGCGGCGGGCACGGCGGTCGGCGCCGGCGTCCGGCGCCTGTCGCTGCCGCTGGCGGCGCAGTCTTCGCATTCGCGGGAGAGCCTGGATCTGTGGAAGCCGTGGCTCCAGGATGCCGTCACCGTCGACAGCGCCGGCTTCGGCGTGCTCTCGGGGCGCTTCCTGGATTCGCAGCGGCTCGGCTTCGAGACCGTCCTGAAGCTGGAGGCGCGCAGCCGCCTGCGCAGCGGCGTGGTGGTGTGGGTGCACGGCACCGTGCGGGCGCACTGGGAACGCTCGCCGCAGGACGTGGGACTGGCCGCCGAATCGTGGCGCATCCGGCGCTGGGAGACGTTGCACCTGGAGGCGCATCTGGCCGAGCGCACGCTCTTTCGCGAAGTGCTCGACTCGGTCACCGATGCCGACGCCGCCGCGCGCGCGCGCCGCTCGGTGCACGAGGAGCTGGTGTCGCGCTTCCTCGCCGATCCCAAGGGCTTCGTGCCTCCGCACCCGCTGTTCGCGATGCGCTCGTGGGACCGTCATCCGGCCGTCTCGGTGGTCGACATCGACATGGACGGCGACGACGATTTCTACGCGACCGAGCGCGAGGGGACCAACCTCCTGTTCGTCAATCGCGGCGACGGAACCTTCGAGGAGAAGGCGGCGGCGTTCGGCCTCGATCTTGCCGGCAACACGACCGTGGCGATCTTCGCCGACTTCGACAACGACGGCGATCCCGACCTCTTCGCCGGACGCCACATCCTTCCGAGCATGCTGCTGCGCAACGACGACGGCCGCTTCACCGACATCAGCGCGCAGGCTGCGCCGCAGGGGCTGCCGCCGCTGGTGACCTCGGCCACCGCCGTCGACTACGACAACGACGGCCTGCTCGACATCTACGCTGCGACCTATGCCGCCGAGGCGCTGATGCGCGAGGTCGAGGCGGCGCGCAGCAGGGCGGGCACGGGGGCGCCCATGCCCGATGCGCTGCTGGCCGCATTCCTGCCGCCGCGCGACGCCGTGCGCCTGCGCGATCTGGCGGCCTCGCCCGAAGCCAACGAGTTCCGGAACCTGCCCGGCCCGCCCAACGTGCTGCTGCACAACGACGGCGATCTGCGCATGAGCACGGTCGCCGAGACGCCGCTTCGGCTGTTCTACAACACCTACCAGGCCACGTGGGCCGACTACGATCGCGACGGCGACGCCGACGTCTACGTCGCCAACGATTTCGCGATCCATCATCTCATGCGCAACGACGGCGGTGGCCGCTTCACCGACGTCAGCGCGCAGACCGGCACCTCCGACATCGGGTTCGGGATGGGCGTGAGCTGGTCGGACTACGATCTGGACGGGCGCCAGGACCTGTACGTCACCAACATGTACAGCAAGGCCGGCAGCCGCATCACCTCGCAGCTGCCGGTCAATCCGGAGCTGCGCAAGATGGCGCGCGGCAACAGCCTGTTCCGCAACGAAGGCGCCATCTTCCGCAAGGTCTCGGGCGAAGGCCCCGGCGAGGTTCCCGTCGAAGTGGCGGGCTGGAGCTGGGGAGCGCAGTTCGCCGACTTCGACAACGACACGAGGCCGGACATCTACGCGCTCAGCGGCAACTACACGGCGCCGAAGGAGCACCAGCTGCCGGTGGACATTTGAACGGACTGGTGGCGCGCGGTCGCGTGGTCCGATCCAGAGTTGAAAACGAGCGACGACTTCCAGTTCCCCGGGCTGGGCGAGCGCGTGGGACGGCGGCCGCAGGACGGCAGCTCCTTCAGCGGCAACGAGCGCGACCGGCTGTTCCTGAACGTGGGCGCCGGGACGTTCGACGACGTCTCGGGCGTCTCCGGCCTCGACCATCCCGGCGACGGCCGCTCGATGGCGCTGCTCGACATCGAGCGCGACGGTCGGATCGACGCCGTCACCGTCAGCGCCAACGCGCCGTGGGTGCAGCTGTTCCGCAACCAGATCGACACGGCCGGCCGCGGCTTCCTCGCGCTTCGCTTCGTCGGCGCCAGCACGCAGGCACGCCCGCAGGCACGCAAGAGCAATCGCGACGGATATGGCGTGCTCGTCGAGGTCGACGTCGGCGACGGCAACAAGCTCGTGCGCGAGCATCGCGCCGGTGAAGGCTTTGCCGCGCAGAACAGCCCCACGATGCTGATCGGCATCGGCGCGCGAGCGAAGGTCGCGCGCCTGTCGCTGCGCTGGCCGTCCGGCCAGGAGCAGTCTTTCGAGAACGTCGCGGCCGGCACGCTGCTGACGGCGTTCGAGGACGCGTCGATGTCGCCGCAGGGTACCGCGCTGGCCACGGCTCCGTATGCACCCTCGCCGGCAGGCGCGCCCGTTGTCGGCGCGCGCCGCGATGCGCAGCAGCCGCTGCCGCCGCGCATCGCGCGCCCGCAGGGCGCCGCACGCCTGCGCGTGCTCGCGGCGTTCGCCACCTGGTGCAAGGCGTGCGCGAAGCATGCGCCTTCCTTTGCCGTGCTGCGCGAAACGCTCGGCGACAGCGTCGAGCTCGTCGGCCTTCCGATGGACGCCGCCGAAGACTCCGCGCGAATCGAGGGCTGGCTGCGCGAGACGGGCGCGGTCTACGCTCCCGTGCTCGACATGAGCGAGCAGGAGCGCACCACGGTTCGCGACCATGCGCTGCGCACGCTGCGGCGAGAGGCGCTGCCCTACACGCTGGTGACGGCGGGCGCAGGCAACGTCGTGTGGAGCGGCTTCGGGGTACCGACGGTCTCCGATCTGCGGCCGCTGCTCGACGCCGCTCAGTAGCGCGAGTGCAGCTCGTGCGCCTGCGCGCACGTCAGCCGCTTCCATCGCGACGGCGGCAGCGAGGGCGTCCAGGCAGGACCGGAAAGGTCGGCCGCGAACGCGCGGCCGAGGCCGGCACGGTCCTCGAGCACGTAGAGCGCGGCCTGCGGGAAGCTCGGACACAGGTTGCGGCCGATGCGCACTTCCTCCTCGAGCGCCGGGCTCCACATCAGCAACTCGCCGCGCGAGCCGATCTGCTCGCGCGCCAGCGTCTCGGGATCGTAGACGAGCACGCGCAGCGGCTTCGCCGGCAGGTAGGCGGCGATCTCCACCTCGTGATACCAGTCCGCCTCCTGCGCCAGGAGGAGAGCGCGCGATGCGTCCGCGTTCTCCTGCAGCGACTCGACGTGCAACTCGATGGCGGAGGCGGCCACCAGCCGCGGCGTGACCTCGTCGAAGAGCAGCGCGCCGCCGCCGGCCACGAGCACGACGACCGCGGCCGCCAGCGCCCGCGGCGCGGCCAGCGCCGTGCGCAGCACCTGGAAGCCCGCGCCTGCCAGCACCGCGAGCATCACGGGCGTAGCGATCGCGCGCGTCAGCGAGATGCGATCGGTCGACGACGAGGCTGCCGCCGGCAGGAATGCCAGCGCGAACGCCAGCAGCGCCAGCATGGGGCCGCGCCGCCGCCATCGCAGCGCGCATGCCGCCAGGCCCACCGCCGCCAGCGTGGTGCCCAGCGGGTCGAACAGCGCATCGCCGCACAGCCGCATCGCCGTGCGCGGCACGGCAAAGGGCATGAGCAGGCCGCCGATGGCGATGTCGAAGGGACCGGCACGGCCGCCGGCGATCAGCGCCGCGATGTCCGGCACTCGATGCGCGGAGCGCTGGCCCAGAAGCACGGCCTCGGCGCCGGCCCACTGCCAGTTGCGCACCAGATACTCGGCGTTCATCGCCTGCAGCGTCTCCAGGCTCGGCAGCGCCGGAATCACCGCTGCGAAAAACGATGCGGTGCCGGTCACGATCGCAGCCATCGGCAGAGGACGGCGCCGCAGCACCGACACCATTCCTACGAGGCTCGTTGCGGCAGCAAGGTGCGTCAGGTGCGGATAGATCACCGCCACCCCCGCGACCATTCCGAAACCGGCCACCGCCGCCGGCGAGCCGTATGCCAGGATGCGCCGCAGCAGCACCAGCAGCGCGGCCGAGAGGAACGTGAGCATGCCGAACGGCGCCGGCGCCAGATGGCTCAGCAGCATGAGCGGCGAGAACAGGAACACGGCTGCGGCCACCGGCGCGGCGGCGGCGCCCGAGGATGCGGCGCCGAGCGACGCCACCAGCGCGGCGGAAGCGAGAATCCAGAGGGCGTGCACGGCCTGGATCAGCGTCAGGCTCGGCGGCAGCCCGACCTGCTCCATCAGCGGACCGCCGGCAAAAACCATGTACGTGTCGGGCACGCCAGCCTGCGAGGTGCTGACGAGGAGGTTGCGGCCGTCGCCGAGAGCGGCCAGCAGCCACTGGAAGTTCAGCCACAGATCGATGGGAGTGGCGGCACGGGGTGAATGCAGATGCGCGAGCGTGCGCCAGAGGCACCACGCCGCCAGCACCAGCGCGGTTGCCGGCAGCGCGCGCCGCATCGCCGCGCGCGCGCGCGTCGTCGCAGCCCGAGGCGTTGCCATCCACAGCAGCAGCGCCGGAAGCGGCAGCGCCAGCAGGTAGGCGATCTGCGCCGGCCTCCAGGTCAGGAAGGAGACGAACAGGCTCAGCACCGCGTGCGCAAGCGCCAGGGCCGCCGCCAGCCACGCGAGCAGCGGCCGCGGCGACGGCGGTGTCGGCCTGCGCACCAGTCGCACCGGCGCCGGTACGCGCGCGGCCGTGGCCACCAGCGCTGCGCCGGCCAGCAGGCACGCAACCCTGCCGAGGACCCACCACCACGGCACGCCGGGAAACAGGCGCTCCAGCAGCGCCGCATCGGCAGGAAGCGGCAGCTGCGGCTGAGCCGGCGGCGGAGCGAAAAGCGTCAGCGCATACAGCGCGAGCAGGCAGGCGCCGACCCAGGCTCGAGAAAGCGGCGAGCGCCGCAACGGCTGGTCTGGACCGGGAGCCATGGCCGGAGATCACCCCGATGCGAGCGCGTTCTCAAGCACAGCCGCGTGGCGCTGGCATGAACCGCAGGATCGGAAGATGCTCGCGGCGTGGCAACGGCGAGCCGGGCACAGCCAGAAAGCGTGCGGCAGGAGGCGGTCGACCTGTCGATCATCGTGCCCGTATTCAACAACGCCGCCACGCTCGACGAGCTGATCGACCGCATCGTCGCCGCCGTCGAGCCTCTGGGCCGAAGCTTCGAGATGATCTTCGTCGACGACGGCTCGCGCGACGCCAGCTTCGAGCTGCTCGAGCGGCGCGCGCGCGCCGACCGCCGCATTCGTGCCTACGCGATGGTGCGCAACTTCGGCAGCCAGGCGGCCGTCTGCGCCGCCTTCGACATGGTGCGGGGACGGCAGGTGGTGGCGCTGGACGCCGATCTGGAGAACAGGCCGGAGGACATTCCGCCGATCCTGGCGCGGCTCGACGAGGGCTACGATCTGGTGTGCGGCTATCGCGAGGGCCGGCGCGCGCCGTTGTGGTCGCGGCGGCTGCCCTCGGCCCTGCTCAACGCGTACGTGCGGCGCCAGACCGGGACGACCATCCGCGACATCGGCTGCGGAATGCGCGGCTTCCAGGCGTGGATGGTGCGGGACCTCGCCTCGGAGGCCGAGCATCGGCGCCTGCTCACTCCGCTGTTCCTGCGCCGCGCGCGTACCGTCGCCGAGGTGCGGCTGACACCGGGCGCGCCCCAGCCCGGCAGCAGTCACTCCTTTCCTACCCTGCTCGGCCTGGCGGCCGACTACTTCATGCTGACCGCACGCAGGCCCTTCCTGATCGCGGGACTGCTGTGCGCGGCCGCGTTGGTGCTCGGCGCTGCGGCCATGGCGGCCGGTGCATGGACGAGCGGCCTGATCGTGCTGGTGGGCGCGCTGCTCGGCGGGCTGATCGCGCTCGTCGGCGAGTACTGCCAGCGCCTGTACGCGCTCAGCCAGGGCCTCCCGTTCTACCAGCTGCGCCGTCCGCGCGAGGACGGCGAGCAAGAGACGCCGATGTAGCGGTTACTGCGCCGGCGCCGGCGCGGGCTCGCGCAGCGCGCGGATCAGCTCCTGCTGGAAGCGCTGCGGCTCCTCGAGCTGCGGATAGTGCGCCGACTGCTCGAACCGCGTCGTCGTGACGGCCGGCGCGTCGACGTGCTCGGCATATTCCTGCACGAGCGCCGGCACCGCGATCAGGTCGGCACGGCCGAGGAAGAAGTGCACGGGTACGCGGAAGGACGGCGCTGCCGCGAACAGGTCCGTGCTCATGTAGCCGGAAAAGAAGTGGCGGGTCGCGTTCTGCGCGCACGAGATGTAGCGCGCCTTGTCGTAGGCGGTGTACTCGGGCGCCCGCAGCGCGTGCAGCAGCGCCTCGGTGCCGTCGCCCTTGGCGAACTCGCCGCCGTAGCGCGCCACGATCTGGCGCTGGGCGACCAGTGTCTCGATGTCCGGATACGGCAGCCGCAACCGGTCGAGCTCGGCCTGGATGTCGCCGTCGCCGCGCTTGCCCGCCTCCTCGCGCAGCAGATCGACCGCGGTCTTTTCGTTGCGCGCCGCGTGCACCACCGGCGAGACGGCCACGACCGCGGCGAACAGCTCGGGGCGGCTGGCCGCCGCCTGCAGCGCGACGCTGGCGCCGATGGAGTGCCCGACCAGGAACACGCGGTCCTTGGCGAAGCGTGAACGGATCGCCTCGGCGATGGCGACCGTGTCGGAGACCAGCGCCTGCATCGTCGGAGCGGCGTTCGCATCGCCGGTGCACGACCTGCCGGTGCCGCGCGGGTCCCACTGCACGAGCAGGAAGTGCTTCTCGAGCTCGCCGCGGAAGCGTTCCGAAAACGGGATCGAAGACATGTGCGGCCCCGAGGCGACATAGAGCAGGGCCGGCAGCTCCCGGTCCGCCGTGCGCACGAGCACCGCCTGCTCGAGCCCTCCCACGTCCCACTTCTCGATGCTGGCGATGGCGCGCTCGCCCTCCAGCGACGGCGTCCGCGCCGGAATCAGCGCCAGGATCACCACCGCCACGAGCACGATCGCGAGCAGCACGAGGAAGGAGCGCCAGAGGAATCGAAGAACGGTCCGCATCATGTCGGTGAAGTCATCCTCGCCGGCCGCAGGGCCTGCCTCGCCGGTAGCACGGGCGCGGACAGGAGAAAAAACGGCCGCCGCCGTCCGCTCTCACGCACCGGCGGCAGTCGCCGGCGCCGACGCGGCCGCTGCCTGCCCGACGCCGCTCGCGCTCCGCGCTTCCGCGCCGGCCACCGAAAGATCGATTCGACCGACCTCAGGACGCCGCTGCGTGGCCGCCTCGAAGACGGCGGCGTAGGCGGGATGGTTGGTTCCCATCCAGCGGTCCCAGCAGTTCAGCCACATTCCGTAATCGCAGCCGATCTCGGTGTGGTGGAGGTTGTGGTGCGTGGCGGTGTTGAACCAGCCGAGCAGAGGATGGCGCACGAATCCGCGCGGGTACAGCTCGTATCCGAGATGCGCGACCAGCCCGATGGCCCAGATCGCGCCGCCGGCAGCCGCGAGCGAAAGCGGATGCATCGGCAGCGCCAGCAGCACCAGGACGAAGTAGGCGTTGCCGAGCAGCGTCTCGACCGGATGATGGGCGAACGTCGCCAGCGGCGTGGGGTTGGTGCTGCGGTGGTGAACGGCGTGGACGCGCTCGAACATCCAACGCGTATGCAGCAGGCGATGCTGCCAGTAGAACCACGTGTCGTATCCGAGCACGACCACCAGCGCCGACAGCGCCGCGTAGGCGATGCCATGATCGGAAACGTCGAAGTACATCCTCGTGTACCCGCCCTGCACGGCGCCGAGCGAGAGCGTGGCCACGATGCCGGTGCATGCGGCGTTGGAGATCGACCAGAGGATCTCGCCATTCGTCGAGCGTCGCGACGGGAACTCGCGCTGGATGCGGAAGCGCAGCAGCCGCGCGCGCAGCGGCCCGTGCAGCAGCCAGGTCAGCGCTCCGGCGACGCCGAAATACCGCACGCAGTAGCCGGCGCAGTAGGCCAGCCACGCGACCAGCGCAGCGGTCATCGTCTCGATCGCCATGCTCAGCAGAACTCGCTGCGCCGCAGGTACGGATTGGTCCCCGGGTCGCTGGCCGGATACAGGAACGATCGTGCCCGCGCCGCCGGATCGCGCTCGCGGCTGCACAGGCTGCGGATGTCCTCGGCCTGCTGGCGGTCGTGCCAGAAGCGCATGCGGCGAGGGCGCGGCAGGCGAAACGCGGCCGGATCGACGCGGAACTGCCGGCTGCGGATGTGGTCGAACGCGAAGCGGAAGTCGGCTTCCGGCGCGAGCTCGGTCTCCAGCACGCGCTGCCGCCGCAGCAGGCTGTAGCGCAGCATCTCTTCGATGTACTCGTCCACCGCGTCGCCGCCCTTGCCTGCCGCCTCGACGCATTCGCGCAGGGCGGCGCCGGCGACTTCCAGCAGCGGCTCGACGCATTCCAGCAGCGCCATCGCCTTGACGGTCCCGAGGCTGTTCCGGTATTCGCCGGCCGCGTACCGGTCGGCGCGCGCATCGTCGGCCAGGTGCGCGCGCAGCTCGGCGGCGGTGGCGAACAGGCCTTCGCGCACGCCCTGCTCGAGCACGTCGTACCACGCGCGCAGCTCGGGCCGTGCCACCGCACGCTCGTGACAGCGCTGCACGACGTCGAACAACGAGATCCCCAGCGCCCGCGCCAGGCCGTGCAGCTCCTCGAAGTAGCCGTCGTTGTAGAAGATCTCGACCGACAGCTCGAAGCGCTTGCAGTCCAGGTACTCGTGCGGGCTCATCGCGTCGGTCCCGAAGACCAACTCGCACTCCTCGGCGCTGAAGAAGCGCTGGCCCGCGAACTCGTAGCGCCCGTGGCAGTACGGCTGCACGCGAAAACCGGTGCGCAGCCCGAAGCGGCGGCGCGAGTCCGCCTGCGCCATCTCGGTGCCGGGCAGCAGCACCAGCGCGTACATCTTGATGCGCTGCACGCTCGCTTCCATCGCCGTGCGGATCGAGGCGCGGTGCGCCGCGGCGCTCTCGCCGGGCAGGCCCAGAATCAGCTCGGTGAACGAGCGCTGGCCCGTCTCTCCGGCGGCGGCCGCCATCTCCAGCAGAACCGAGTCCGAGATGTTGGAGCGGCGCACGTTGCGCAGCGTCTGCGGGTCCGTCGACTGCAGCGCCGGCCCGAAGCGCATCGCGCCGCCGGTGCGGCGCACCGCCTCGAGCACGCGCTCCTTGCGGTTCTTGCCGGTCGACACCTCGATGGTCTGCGGCCACCCGTAGCGCTCGCGCACCGCCGCGAGATGGTCGCACACGACCAGATCGTGCTCGTACATCCCGAAGTTGGAGTCGGCGATGTACAGCATCGGCGAGGCGCCGGGCTGCATGCGCGAGGCGATGTACTCGAGCTCGGCGCGCACCCGCTGCGGCGAGACGGTGGCGATGCGCGTGTAGTAGTCCTCGCCCTCGACGCAGAACGTGCACTGGAACGGGCATCCGCGCTGCGTCTGCAGGAGCGGCGACAGATCGGGCCGTGCGAAGAACGAATCGAGCAGGCCGGTCAGGTACGGCGAGGGAAAGTGATCGAGATCGTGGCGGCGCGGCGCCGGCGGCGGCGCCACCAGCCGTCCCTCCCGCATGTAGTGCACGCCCGCGATCGTCGTGCCCGATGCGCGCACGGCGCACGCATCGCCGTCGTGCTCGAGCAGCGCGCCGAGCAGCGCGGCGAACGGCTCCTCGCCTTCCTTGGCGACGTAGAAGTCGACGTGCGGATGCGCCGCGAAGAAAGCCTGCTGTTCGCCAGGCGTGCCCGGATAGTTGGGGCCGCCCATGACCACCGTCATTGCCGGTGCCATCTGTCGCGCGCGGCTGGCGACCTGGCGGGCGAGATCGAGGTTCCAGACGTAGTTGGTCAGGCCGAGGACGTCGGGCACTTGGCGAAGGAACGCGCGGCCGAGATCCTCGGGGGAGCGGAAGACCTCCACCGACACGCGATCGCCGTGCTCCTGCAGCGCATGGGCCCCGACGCAGCCGGCCGCGTACGGGAACGTCTTCATGACGTTGGCCGGATGCAGCAGGTCGGCGAGATAGATGCGAAGAGGACGCACGCGTTTCCCGCTACACCGGCGCCGCACCCGCGTCCAATCCCCTGTGGGAGCGCTTGGGCGCCGGCGGCGGAGGGTGAGCGGCTCCGCGACGGGCGCCGCGACCGCGCCTCAGTCGTCGATCGCGGCGTGCAGCATGCGCAGGAAGTCGCGCGCGTAGCGCTTCTGATGCACCCACACGCCGGTCGCGAAGTGCAGCTCGTCCCAGTCGATGCTGCCGTCGAGCAGCCGCGCCAGCGCGCTGGCGGGGTACGTGAAGCGCATGTCGTAGGAGGCCGGCTCGCCCCAGCCGAACACGTCGCCGGCGGTGCGGGAGAAGTCGAGATGGAAGCGGGGCCGCGGCAGGCCCGGAATGACGTAGGCGATGACGGTGCCGCTCACGCCTGGAAAGCGCGCGCGCAGGCGCTGCCAGCGCGCCAGCACGTGATCGCGCAGGCGCAGCGGCAGGTCGTCGGCCGCCGGCGCGCCGGCAGCCGCGCCAACGACGTCGCCCGCACGTCGGGATGCCGCATCGTCTGCGCGTCCGCCCGCAGCCTGGCCGGCAACGTCGCCGGCACCCGCACTGTCGCTCGCGCCGGAATCGACGATGTCGAGCGCCGCGGCGTAGCGCGCGATCGCGGCCGCCTCCTCGTCCTTGTCATGGATCGGCGCGAGCTGGCGCAGCGTGCCGTCGATGCCGACGCCGTCGCCGGGCCCGAGCACGGCACCGGCGAGGCCCGCCTGCCGCAGACGCCGCACCGCCTCGGCCGCATTGTTGAAGCTGGCGTTGCGCCACTGCTCGCGCGGCGCCAGGAAGCGGATGCTGTTGGCGAACGGAATCGTCAGGCGCGGGCGCAGGCGCAAGGCTGCCGCGACGAGCTCGCGGTAGTGGCGCTCGCCGCTCTCGCGCATGAGGCGTTGCTTCTCGGCCGCATCCATCTCGAAGGAGGCGGGGAAGTGCGATGCCGGCGAGTAGCCGACGAACGCGTAGTCGATGCGGAACCGGTCGCGAATCCATTCGTGCTGCGCAGGCGAAAGAGGACAGTCGTTGGTGTCGAGCAGCGCAAACCCTTCGGCGGCGATGACGATGGCCGAGTCGCCGGTGCCCGCGTCGGTGTCCTCCTGTGCCAGCATCGCGATTCGAAAGGGTGTGCCCGCGACCTCGATCACCTGCTCCGGCGCCACTTCGACGACCGTGAAACCGAGCGCGCGCAGCCGGTCGTGCAGCCGGCGGTCGCGCTGCGCGGCGACGTAGACGGGAATCGTTCGGGGGAAGTGCGCCAGCGTCGGCGGATGGAAATGGTCCGGATGCAGGTGCGAGACGTAGATCGCATCGGTCTCGGCGGCCAGCGACGCCACCGAGGCCACCGGCGGCGGGAACAGGAATCCGCTGTCGCACGCGATGCCGCCGAACAGCCACGGATCGGTCAGCATCGTGCGCCCGCCGCTGCGCACCCGCAGGCATGCATGCGCGATCACCTCGACCGCCAGCTCGCCGCGACCGCTCATCGACGAGCGCCCTGCGGCGGCGGCGGGCGCAGCGTCGCTGCGGCCGGGCCTGGCCTTCGAGCGCTTCCTCGGCCCTCGTGTCGGCTCGGGCATCTCACGCGCCGCGGCGCTACAGCGAGGCCGCTGCCGGGTCAACGCGCACGAACGGCTGGCAAACCGACCGCGCTCGCGAGATGTTCGCCGCGCCTGCGTTGACGATGACGGCAAGCGGACAAACCACCCGCCGACGAGCCGCTCTGCTTGCCGGCATCCTGCTCCTGGCTGCCGGCGTCGTGCCGCTGCTGCTTGCACCCGCGCCGGCAAGGCCGCTCATTCCCACTCCCGATGATGGACTGCTCGCGCGCCTGTTCCCCGGCGTCCCCGCGACATGGCTCGTGCTGCGTCTGATCGCGCTGGCGGCTGGCGCGCTGGCGGTGGCGTGGGCAACGGCGCCAACGCAGCAGGCGCCGCGGCCACGGCCGCCGGCTCCACTGTCATCGCTGCCGTCCTGGCTCGTCGCGTTCGCCGCCACGTGCGCCGCGCTGGCGCTGCTCGCTCCGTGGCTGCCTCGCGCGCTGCAGCTCGCGCTGCTTCCGATGATGGTTGCGGTTCCGGCAACGCTGGCTGCGATCCAGACGCGCGCCTGGCAGGCGCTGGCGCGGCACCGAAGCGCCGCCGCGGCGGCCGGCTGCATCATCGTGCTGTCGTGCGCAGCGCACGAGATGCTGGCGAGCCGATCGCTGATGGCGATGCAGGCGCCCGACGGCGACGAGTCGTATCGCTGCATTCAGCAGGCCGCGCAGCCGCGCTTCAACCTTCTCACCGACGGCTGCTGGGCCGGTACGACGACGATGGCCGGAACGCTGCTCGGATACGGAATCGTCGGCACCGACGCCGTTCCCGCCACTCTGGCCATCATTCGCCGCACCGCGCTCGTCTCGTACGCAGTCACGGCCGCGCTGCTCGCGTTCTGTGCGTTTCGGCTCTCCGGCGCCGGCGCTGCGTGCATCGCGGCGGCCGCGTTCCTGTGGTCGCCGATGCTGCTTTCGGTGGTGCAGATGCCGACGCTCGGCAACGCCGTCATCGTGGCCGCAGCGCTGGCCGCCGTGGTGTCGCTGCAGCGGTCGGGGAGCGCCGCCGCCGCGATGGTCGCGGTGGTGCTGGCCGGCGCGATGCTCGCGATTCCCAACATGATCGTGCTCGCCGTGCTCGTGCTGGCCATGGTCGCGCGAGAGACGATGGTGCGCGACGCGCCGCCGCAGCCGGGCGCGATGCGGCGGATGGCCGCGGCGGCCGCGCTGTTTCTCGTCGCGGCAGCTGCGCCCGGGATCGGAGCGATCCGGGAGATGCCGCAGATCGCGCGCACGTATTCGAGCGGGGCCGTCTCCTGGGCGGGGCTCGAAGCGCTGCTGCAGGAGCAGATTCCCGGCCGCGGACGCGCGTCGTTCCAGTCGCACGACGCGCCCCGCTCCGATCTCGTCATCGGCACCGCATTGGCCGTGGTGGCCACGCCGCGCGCCGCAATCCGTCATCAAGGCGACGTTGCCACTGAGCCCGTGGCCGCCGCGCTGGCGCTGACCGCGCTCGCGTGTGCCGCCACACGCGCCGGCGCCGCCGCACGGTCGATGACGCTCGTGCTCGCGGCCATCATGCTGCCGGGCATCCTGTCCAACTACGACCGGCCGCACCTGATGAGGATCTGGACGCTGCTTCAGCCGCTGGCGCTGCTGTCGGCGCTGGGATGGCAACGCATCGAGCAGTCCCTGGCACCGCGCCGGCGCGCCGCGGCGGCCGCGATCGCAACGGGAGTGGTGGCCGCGAGCGGCGGCACGCTCTTCTACATCGTCAACCCGACGATCCTGGCTCGCACGGCATCGCAGATCGCGCTCGAGGCGCTCGGCAAATCGGACCGGCCGGTGTGGACGACGATGGAGCCGACGGTGTTCAGCCACCAGCTCTCGCCATCGCCGCTGCACACGGCCGCGGCCTCCCAGGTCGCCGAGCGCCTGGCGGCCGACGCGCGCGCGCTGGCGGTCTGGAGCCCGGCCGACGAGGACGATCACGGCGTGTCCGCGCTCCTGTGCGGCAGGCGACCGGACCTCGAGATCTTCGTTCTTCACGATCCCGCGCGCCTCTCCTCGGCCTTCGCCGCCGCAGCGCCTTCGGCGTGGCAGCCGCGCCTGGAGCCGCAGCGCGTGGAGCGAGGCAGCTGCGGCACGATCCTTCCCACCGAGAACGCGCGTGCGCGCCAGGCGCTTGCGGCCGCGGCCGAGCTGGCCGCACAGGGCCGGCGCGAGCAGTCGTTCGAGCTGGTCGAGGACACGGCGCGACGCACGTTCGCGCAGCCGGCGCTGTACGCGACGCTGGCACGCGAGCTGGCTCGCAGCGGCAAATCCGCGCGCCTGCCTCATGCCCGCTACTGGGCCGACCGCGCCTGCACGGTCGGCGGCCGCTCGGATCCGGAAATCTGTGCGCTGGCAGCCTCGCTGGCAGCAGCAAGAACGCGTTGAGCCAGGGCGCGGGCGGCCGTTCCCGCGCGTCGGTTCACGGCGCGGGCGGTGAGGTTCCCACCACCGTGACCATCCTCACGGGCGGGCGGTCAGGTTTCCGCCACCGCGGCCATCCTCACGGCGCGGTCGGCGAGGTTTTCGCCACCGCGGCCATCCTTACGGCGCGGCCGGCGCCGGCTGACCGCTGCCGCCGCCGACGGCCGGCTGGGCCGCGGCCGGACCGGGACTGCCATGCGGCGCAGACGTCGCGGCGGGCGCGCCAACGGCGCCCGGGGCTCCTTCGGGCAGCGGCGCCGGCGCCTCGTGCGGCTCGACCGGAGCGGCAGGCGGCGGGAACGTCATGACGATGGCGCCCTGCATGTCTCCGATCGTCATGCGTCCGGCGCGGCTCTCGTCGACGGTGAAGTCGAAGAAGCGGGCGCCGTGCTCGTTGCGTAGCTCGAAGCGCGCCTGTCCGGTGGCGCCGGTGCCGAGCGAGGCCAGCACATGGCCCGATTCGTCCGAAAGCCTGAACGAGCCTTCGCCGGCTTCGTTGCTGCCGAGCGTCACCACGTTGAAGCCCTGGCGGTTGCCGAGCGCCAGCTCACCGGTGCCCGCGTCGTTGGCGCCGAGCCGCACCAGCCTCTGACCTCCACGCGCCGCCAGCGTCACCTCGGCGCCGTCGCCGGTCTGAGCGGCGCGAAACACCTGGAAGCCGCCTTCGCCGACGATCGACACCGCGCCGATCGTCTCCTCGGGCTCGGAGCCGACGCGCACGAGGCTTCGACCGTCGGCGGCCAGCGCGTCCATGTAACCGTTGCCCGATTCGGTCGCGCCCAGCGTCAGCGCGACTTTCGATTCGGTTCCGACGACGACCTCGACGCGGCGTGCGCGCAGGACGTCGAGGATCGGCGGCTCGCCCGTGGGAACCGCTTCCCAATTGACCGGTGGCGGCTGCGCCGCGTCCTCGCCGAGCGCGGTGCCGAGCATCGGCGCGGCCACGGCAACCACGAGCAGGCCGACCACGCATCCTTCGAGCACACGCATGCGGCGCCGAAGCGCACGGTTGGATGCTTCCAGCTCCTGCAGACGCGTTTGGACGCTCTCCCTCACGATACGAACCTCCTGCTTCGACGGCAGTCGACCTCAACGGGCCGGCGACGTCTCGGGTGACGGCAACGGGCACGACCCAGGCGGCGGCGACGCCTGCGACAGCCACTCCGGAACGCTGTAGGTGCCCGCATCGCCGGAGAAGACGCTCAGGCGGCCGGCGCCGCCTTCGACCGACACCAGCTCGGAGGCGAGCAGGCCGTGGCCGTTCATCATGCGGAGCTCGCCCGAGCGGTCGGCGGCGGCAGCCGCGACCACCACCGGACGACCGTTCTCCGCGAACACTTTCAACCGCCCTCCCTGTTTGGCGGGATCGACGGTGACCAGCGGATAGCCGCCCTTGCCGTAGATCGAGATCGAGCCGCCCGCGGTGCTCCCGTACATCATCGCGAGCTGGCCGCCGTTGCCGTCGTATACGGAGGTGAAGCCGGTGCCCGCCGCGGTCGGTTCGGCGATGAAGAGCGGGTAGCCGGCACGGTTCATCGTGCGAATCGCTCCGGAGCCGGCCGCATTCGTGCGCAGCGAGACGGTGGGATTGCCCTCGGCGGTGACCAGCTCGAGCATGCCGTGCCCCTCGGGCGTCGCGGTCATGTAGGCGACCGCCATGCGATCGTCGGGGCCTCCGACGACCTCGAATCGGCGCGCGCGCACCACGGCCGCGATATCCGATTGCTGCGCCACCAGGTCGGCCGCCGACGTCAGCACGGCCACGGCGACGGCCGCCGCCAGCGCCGTCGTTCGCGAACGCCGCACCTGCCGGCGCAGCTCGCGGCACTGCGCTTCCAGCTTCTCGACTCGCTCTGCCATCTCCACGCTGAGCTCCTCCCGGCCGTGACGGCCCATGGATCGGTCGCTTCGGCGTTACCACAGGGCGCGCGGCGTTGGGAGTCAGAGCGACGCCGCCAGCGCGCATGCCTGCGCATCGGCGCCTTCGCCTGCAGCGCACGCGAGCGTGGCCCAGAACTTCGCGTTCGTGCGATCGCCGGAGCTGTCACGTTCGGCCAGCAGCGTGGCCAGCGGCCGATACAGGCGCGGCTGCACCAGAGTGCTGGTCGCCGCTTCGTGCAGGACCGAGACGGCTTCGTCGCGCCGTCCGCTGCGCGCCAGCTCGGCGGCCCGCTGCAGCGCGTGGCCGGCGATGGTGGCGTCGGTGGGAAGCGTCTCGGTGCACGAGCGGGCGCGCCATTGCACCGAGCCGCCGGCGGAGGGAGGTCGTTGCAGCGCAGCGAACAAGCGCGTGCGTCCGCTGGCGTCGGCGGCTTCCTGAAGCGACAGCTCCGTGCGCAGGCGGCACACGTCGTGGCCCACCTGCCGCTCCATCTGCTCGCCCGGCGTCCACAGCAGGCCCGCCGCGTTCTCCAGGGCGGAACGATCGGCGTCGAGCGGATCCCACCACTGCACGCTGCGGCCGATCACCTGCTCGCTCAGGATCCGCGCCACATCGGAGGAGCCGCCGGCCAGATGCATCGACCATGCGGGCGCATCCTCGACGTCCGCCATCGCGCGCATCGCCAGGCCGGCCGCCGATGGAGCCAGGATGCGCGCGTTGACGTGGTCGAAGAGGAACGTTCCGCTGACCGCCACGAGCAGCGCGATCGCCGAACCCGCACGCATCGACGCCGCTGCCGCCGGCCACGCGCGTAGCAGGCGATGCAGCCCGAACGCGGCCACCAGCGCGACCGGCAACGCCAGCTCGATGCGCAGCGGCACCACGCGATCGTAGGACGAGACCGCCGCCGGCGCCGCGGCCGCGATGAGCAGCAAAAGCAGAAGGCGCGGTATCCAGCGCCGGAGGCCGGCGAACGCAGCGAGGACGCCGACGACGAACAGCGCCGCACCGAGGGGCTCGATAACGACGTCGCCCCACAGGCGCGTGGATGCGCGCGCAACCGCCAGCGGTGAAAGCAGCAGGCCGGCGACGACGTCGACCGTGGCATCGCGCGCGGCCAGGTTGGTGGTCTCGGCGAGCGAGGGCGCCGTGCGGCCCGTGAAGTAGCCGTCCAGCGGCGCCCATGCCACCGAGGCACTCGCCTGCGAGCGCGCGGTCTCGATCATGTCGGGAATGGTCGCCGACCCCGGAAGCAACGCGGCCAGCGCGAACGCGGCCGCCAGCGCGAGCAGCGGCCACCGCTTGCGCAGCACCGCCATCATCGCGACGGCCAGCAGTGCGGCCACGACGACCGAGTTGGGCAGCAGGACCGCCATTCCCGTCAGCGCGCCGAAGCCCGCGGCTGCCCACGGCTCGGGCCGGCGCGCCAGCGCGAGCGCCAGCACCAGAAGCCCGGCAACGACGACGGTGTGACTGGGCGCACCGGGAACGAGCAGACGCAGCAGAACCAGCGGCGACCACAGGAAGACGGCGGCGGCCAGTGCTCCGCACGCAACGCCCCATGTCCTCCCGGCCATCGTGCCGAGCATCGCGGCCACGACGGCCGTCCAGAACGCCGACACGGACTGGATGATCGGCATCGACAGCGGAATGCCGCTCCAGCCGAGCACGCCGTTGCCCTGGAAGATCAGCGGCGCCAGCGTGTAGCCGGTCCAGCACCCTTGCGTCAGCAGCGAGGTGTCGGCCGCGGCGGCGATCTCGAAGCAGCGGTAGACCGGGAGGTAATCGACGGCGTCGGCCACCCGCACCGAGCCGAATGCATCGGGCAGCCGCTGCGCGACCCACGCCAGCGCGATCGCCCACGGCAGCGCCTGCGTGCGCCACGGCATTCGTACGTGCACCCGTACCACCGCCACCGCCGCCGGAACCAGCAGCGCAGCGATGTAGGCGAGCTGCACGCCGCGCGTCGCCGCGCCGGCCAGCGGCGCCGCGCAAAGCAGCAGTGCGGCGAGCACCACCAGCGGATGCGCGGGCCGCAACGTGTGATCGCGCTGGAGACGAGGTGCCTCCGGGCGATCGGCATCCGTCGGATTGACACCAGCATGATCGGAGTCGGCCGCCTCAGCGCCGCCGGCATCGCGGCCGAGGAACGATCCGGCGTGGCGGAAGGACGCTACGCCGCGCGGCCGCGTCGCGAGCACCAGCGCCGCCGCGCCCGCCAGCACGCACAGCAGCCGCGCCACGATCCACATCGGCGGCACGCCCGGAAACAGGCGCTCGATCATCGGCGTCAGCGGAGTGATCAGGCGCGTCGGCTGCGGATCGGGCGCGACGTACAGAGGCAGCGCATAGGCGAGCAGCAACAGCACGCCGGCCGTCAGGCTCGTGCGCGAAGGTGCGGGGAGCCTCATGCGGCGTGGTCGCGCAGGACCGAGTGCACCATACGATGGAAGTGAGCCAGTGCTGGCTCGTTGCGCCCGTAGATGACGCTTTCGAGCGCGCCGGCGCAGAACGCCCGCTGCGCCTTCTCGCCGGTGGCGAAGTCCTCGTCGCAGACGGTGCGCACCAGCAGGTCGAAGTTGGACTGGAAGTAGCGGCGCGTCTTCTCATCCCCTGCCGGCCCGGGCGTGAGCAGCGCGAACGTCACCGTGCAGGTGTCCGGCGTCGCGCCCGGCCATGCCTGGACCAGCTCGGCGTGGTCGCCCTGATAGATCAGCACCGTGTTGGGGAAGAGCTGGTACAGGATCGTGGCGTGCGGGATCAGCCGCCACTGCTCCTCGGGCAGGCCGCGCAGCTCGAGGAACGAGCGTCGCAGCGCCACCATCCTGCCGCCGCGACCGAATGCGTCCCACAGCGAGGGCACCGACAGGATCATCGGGCTGAGCGACTGCCGGTGCAGCGCCGGCAGATGGTACGCCTCCAGGAACGTGTCGACGGCAAGCTTCCAGTTCATCGCCACCGGCACGCTCGAGCGTGCGAACGGCACGTGCGCCGCAAGATCGAACGCGGCCAGCTCCCTCTGCGCGCCGCCGAGCTGCGCGTCGAGGTCGAAGCGCTCGTCGCCGCCGCTTCGCACGAAGATCATGCCGTAGCGTTCCTGCACCGGCAGCGCGCGCAGCGACAGCGTGGCGCGATCGATGCCGCGAAAGCCCTCGCCGTACGGCATCGCGCAGAGCCGTCCGCCGCCGTCGTAGGTCCAGCCGTGATAGGGGCACGTGAAGCGCGAGGCTGCGCCGGCTCCTTCGACGACGCGTGCGCCGCGGTGGCGGCACACGTTGACGAACGCACTCACCGCTCCCGCCTGCGAGCGCGTCAGCAGGATCGGCACCGGCCCCTCGCTGCGCTCCAGATAGCTGCCCGGAGCGGCCAGCTCCGAGCTGAATGCCACCAGCAGCGGTTCGCGCGCGAAGAGGCTCTCGCGCTCGCGCCGCGCAGCCTCGGCATCGACGTAGGTGGCGACGGCGTTGACGTAGGGAGCCTCGGCCATGTCGGTCGCGTCGGCGTCGAGCAGACGGAACGCACGCTGCAGAAGCTGTCGCTGCGTGGCGGTGTCCATCGCCGTCAGGCGCTAGCCTGCCCTTCCGGTCGGGTCAACGCCCTGGAGCGCTCGATGGAAGGATGCCGTCGAGCGGAAGCAGTGATGCCCGAGGCGCCCGAACACGTTGATGCTTCCGATCGTGGACGCCTGCGCCTCGTTCTCGAGATAGGAGGCGCCGAGCGGCCGCCGCGCCGAGCATTCCTTCTGAAGCGCCGTGAACAGGCCGCGATAGCCGGGCAGCGACGCCCCGATGCCGCGGCCCAGGATGCCGGCCCCGGCCGCCTCGCTCAAATCTTCGAGCAGCAGCATCGCGTTGAATGCGATGATCTCCTCGCCGTCGCGCACGACCAGCAGCGCGTCGCACCACTCGCCCGTCAGCGCCTTCTCCGTCCAGACCTGGTACAGCTCGGTCGCGCGCTCGAGCGGCACGTCGGCGTCGAACACGAACGGGCCGCGATCGAAGGCATGCCGGCAGTACTCGTGAAGCCTGCGCCAGGAGGCGCGCGGCAGGCGTGGAATCTGCTCGCGCTCGTGCAGCTCGATGCGAAGCGGCGCGGCGAGCTCGCTCTCCGCGGCCGCGCCGGTCAGCGACTGCATCCAGGAGATGCGCGTGCCGACGTGGAAGCAGCCGGCCTCCTGCACCGCGCGGTAGGCGGCGCGGTCCTGCGTGGAGACGCTCGCCATCAGATGCGCATAGCCGCGCACTCGCAGCGCTGCGACGAGCTCGGCGTAGGCCGCGCGCAGCGCGGACAGCCGCTCGGCCTCCCCGGCAACGGCCGCCGGCGCATCGACGCCGGCCACGGCCCTGGCAAAGTGCGCCGATTCGAACGTCCTGTGCTGCACGCGCAACGCGGCAAGCGGGCGTCCGCTGCGGTCGCGAACCACCAGCACCTGCGCCTCCGGCGCCGACCATCGACGTCGCTGCAGCGCAAGCGCTCCACCTCCACGGCCTTCGATCGGGCCGAAGTTGCGATAGGCGAGGTGCGGCTCCGCCGCCAGCAGCTCCGACAGCGCCTGCTCGCGGGCAGCGCCGTCCTCCCACTGCGCGGACAGCTCCATCACGCGCGGTAGTATCCGAGAATGCGCAGCAGGGCGGCGATCACGTCGTCCTGCTCCTGCTCGGTGAGCGCCGCATCCAGCGGCAGCGACAGCACGCGCTCGGACGACTCCATCGCCACGGGCGCCTGCTCGGCAAGGAGTCCCTGCGCGCGGAAGAAGCGGTGCGCGGGCAGTGCCCGGAAGTGCACACCCACGCCGATGTTCTCGGCGAGCATGGCCTTGAGCACGCCGTCGCGGTCGATGCGCAGCGCCCGCGGCACGATGCGGATGACGAACAGGTGCGCCGATCCGCGCGCGCCCTCGCGCCCGGCCAGCAGCTCGACGGCATCGCAACCGGCGAGCGCATCGCGGTAGCGCCGCTCCAGAACGCGGCGCCGCTCGATGGCGGCGTCGATGTGCGCGACCTGCGCCAGCCCGAGTGCCGCTTCGATGTCGGTCATGTTGTATTTGAAGCCGA
This sequence comes from Candidatus Limnocylindrales bacterium, assembly GCA_035626395.1. Lineage (NCBI taxonomy): Bacteria > Bacillati > Chloroflexota > Candidatus Limnocylindria > Candidatus Limnocylindrales > Candidatus Limnocylindrales bacterium. Next base: position 86,370 of record DASPNR010000023.1, read on the forward strand.
GGGTGATCGCTTCCCAGTGCGTATAACTCGCGCCTGCGCGTCGGCTCGCGTCGACGTCGATACCGTGCAGGCGCTCCACGCGCATGCGCGCGGCCCAGTCCTCGTGGCGCGTCGCTGCCATGCCGCCATCGCCCGTGGTCAGGTTCTTGGTGGCGTAGAAACTGAATGCGGCGCCGTCGCCGAGACAGCCGGCCGCTGCGCCGTCGAGGCTGGCGCCGATGGCATGCGCGGCGTCCTCGAGCATCGTCAGCGGCCTGCTGCCGGCCGCCTGCGCCAGCGAGCCGACATCACAAGGCTCGCCGGCAAAGTGCACTGCGATAACGGCGCGTGTGTGCTCGGTCATCGCGGCTGCGACCGTCTGCGGCGTCAGCGCCAGCGTGCAGCGATCGACGTCGGCGAGAACGGGGCGCGCGCCGGCGTGCAGAACGGCATTGGCGGTTGCAGGGAACGTCATGGCCGGCACGATGACGTCGTCGCCGGGGCCGACGCCGGCCGCGCGCAGCAGCAGGTGAAGGGCGGCCGTGCACGAGGAGACGGCAACGGCGTGCGGCGCGCCGATGTAGGCGGCCATGGCCGCCTCGAAACGTTCGGTGACGGGGCCTTGGGAGATCCAGCCCGATCGCAGCACCGCGGTCACGGCGGCTTCGGCCTGCGCGTCGACGATCACGCGGACGAACGGCAGCATCGACTCGCGAACCGGCCGCCCGCCGGCGATGGCCGGTACGTCGACCACCTGATGACGAACGCTGGGAGGTTTCATGATCCGCTCGACCGCCGGCCCTCGCGCGCACGCCGAGCGTGACGACCGGCCGTCGTGATACCAAATGGCCCTGCCTGCAACAATGCGGGAGAGCGGCTTCGTCACGGGCGTCGCGGAAGCCGGCGGCTACCTCCCCGCGCGCTCCCGTGATAGCCGACGAGCTTCGAGCACGAGCCGATGGCCGACGCGCACTCGCAGCAGCTTCTACGAGCGCTCGCGCTTCTTGCGGGCGCGGCCCTGGTCGGCGTCTCGCTGTATCCGCTCTTCGACCCGCCGCTGTCGGAGCCCCTGCCCGTGCTCGTGGCGGTGCCGACGCTGCACGAACGGCTCTTTCCCGGAGTGCCGCTGTGGTGGGTTGCCCGTCGTGTGCTGGCCATGGCAGGCGGCGCAGCGCTGATCTGGTGGGCCTCGCGCGATCGGCTGCGCGAGGCACGGCAAATCGACCATGGCACCGAGCAGGCCGCCGCGGGCGATGCACAGCGCGAGGCGCATGCGACTCGCGACCCTCTGCTCGGTCCGCTGCTGGTCGCGGGCGTTGCGTTGCTGGCTGCAGCCGCCGCCGCGCCGTGGCTCGCGCGTCCCTACCAGGTGCTGTTCGCGTCGGCGCTGATAGGCGTGCCCGCGCTTGCCGTCGCCGCCGACTTCGCGCTCGGCCGCTGGCGGCGCGCGCGATGGGCCAGCGTTCCTGTCGGCGCGGTGGCCGTGGCGATGGCGTGGCTGGCTCTTCGACTGCCGGCGTCGATCGGCTCCTATCGCATGGGCGATGCCGTCGACTACCTGAGCGGCTACTTCTGCTACGAAGATCTGGCCGAGCCCGTCATCAACCTGCTGACGTCGGGCTGCCGGCCCGGCCAGAGCTACATGGCCGGGTTCCCGTACGGACAGGGTCTGCTCGGGTGGGACACGCTCGACCTTTCCACCGCGCAGACGATCGCCGCCGTCTGGACCGTCGCTGCGTGCCTGCTCGTGTGCAGCGTCATCGCGCGCCGCCACGGGCAGGGTGCCGCGCTGGTCGGCGCGGCTTTCTTCCTGTGGTCGCCGATCGTCCTGGTGCGGCCGCTGGCGCCCGGCAACTTCCTGGCCGCCGCACCGATCGCGCTGGCGCTGTTCTTCTTCGACCGTCTCGGCCGCAGGCCGCGCGCGGCCGCCGCGGCATCGCTGGCCACCGCCATCGGCCTCGGCATCAACCTGTGGCCGGCGCTGCCGCCGATGCTCGTTGTGGGCGCGCTCTCGCTGCGGCCGCTGCTCGCACGTCGCAGCGTCGCCATCGTCGCCGCATGCTTCTTCCTGGCCGCGTCGCTTCCGGCGCTGCCCGAGCATGCGACGTGGTGGCAGCGGCTCGGCGATCACACGCTGTCGATGACGACGATGGAAGCGATATGGTCGGGCCGCGTGGCGCCCTTCCTGATGCCGGGTGCCAGGGATCTGGTGCTGCAGGATCGCACGGCGCTGCTGCTCGGCGCGCTGCTGTCACCGCTGGCCGCGCCGCGCGCATCGGTCGGCTTGTGGGGCGATGTCTTCCTCGAGCCCGTCGGCACCGTCCTCGTCCTCATCGGAGCGCTGGTCTGTGCAGCCGCGTGGCGTCGATCGCGCAGTTCGCGGTGGCTTCTGGCGCTGACGCTGGCGTGCCTGCTGGCTGTGCTGCCAGGCGGCTACGACCGCGTGCACGGGGCGCGCATGGAGCTGGCGCTTCCCGCAACTCTGCTGGCGGCGATCGGCTGGCGGCACTTCTCCGCCGCTCTTCCGCGGCGCACCGCTCTCGCGGCCGCGATCGCTCTCGGTTTCGGGATGATGCTGAGCGGCACGACGCTCTTCGACCGCATCGGCCCACGCATCCTGCCGATGACGGTGCCGGGCCTGGCGCTGCGCGCCGGGCACGTCTACGGCCATGAGGTCGCATGGTCGCCAGGCATGACGGCCGACGCGCTGCCGCCGATGCGGATCCTCGCGCACTTCGTCAGCGGCCGGCGCGTGGTCGGGTGGAACCCTGCCAAGATCCACCGCACGCTGCCCGAGCCGGAGCAGGCGGCCGCGTTCTGGAGCCTCGGCGACGAGATGGAATCGCGCGTGGCGACCGTGCTGTGCCAGAAGCCCAGCGGCCGCTCGCTCTACGAGGTCGCCGATGCCAGCGGCCGCGTGCGCATGTTCGCCGCGGTGCGCACCGACGCCGAGCCGCCGCCCGTGAGCCGGGACGTGGTGTGGACGCGACGCGACTGCAGCGAGCCGCTGCCCACCGATGCCGTCAAGGCCAGGAACGACGTCCTGCGCGCGCGGCAGATGATCGAGAGCGGGCAGAGGGAGCAGGCGCTGGCGATGCTGCGCGAAACGACGCAGGCCACGGTTGCGCAGCCGCGCCTGTACGTGCCGCTGGCGCACCTGCTCGCCGACGGCGACCAGGCCGAGCAGCGCGAGGCGTTCGCCTGGGCGGTGCTGGCGTGCCGTCTGACCGGCGGCAGCTACTTCGATGCGTGCGCGCTCGCCACCGATCTCAGCCGCAGGCTCGGCCGCAACGACCCGTCGTTTCACGCTCCGGCTCCGTCGCGGGGCCAGGCGAACGACGAGCAGTAGCGCGGGCTCAGGGCGCCGGCGGTGTGGCGGGAGCCGCAGCCGGCTCCTTCTGCTGGAGGTGCGGCGGCACCGGAGGAAGGTCGCCGCGATCCTCGACCGGCGGGACCGGCGGCCAGGTGGCGATGACGAGGCCTTCGGCATCACCGGCCTGCAGCTGCATCGCCCGCCGTTCGTCGACGGCCGCGTTGAGCGTGCGGGCACCGATCTCGTTGAACAGCTCGAGCTGCGCGGCCGAGCGGTCGCTCTTGCTCAGCGCCAGCATGCGGTGGCCGCCGCCGTCGTAGACGGAAACCTGCGGCGACGATGCCGCATCCGTGTCGATCGCGAGGAAGTCGTAGCCTGCGTGGTTGCCCAGGCGCAGCGAAAGATCGCCGCGCTCATCCGATACCAGATGGGCGATCCTGTGCTGAGTCTTGCCGAAGATCGTCAGCTCGCCGCCGCCGTGCTGGCTGCGGCCGAGGTGCAGGAACTGCTGTCCGGTCGCATCGCTCAACGTCAGCTGCGCCGCGCCATCGGCGCTGCCTCCGAGGCGCACCGTGCGCTTGTCCGAGCCCGTCCACGTTTCGACGAAGCCGTGGCCCTCGGGCGTCGTCCCCATCGCGGCGATGTATTTGCGCTCGTCCTTGCCGACGACTTCGAAGCGATGCGCGCGTATCACCTCGGCCACCGGCGGAAGCACGGACTCGGTTCCGGCAGCATCCCAGTCCACCGGCGGCGCCTGCGGCTGGCCCACCGCTTCGCCCAGCAGCAGCGCCGAAAGCGCGACGATGCCGACGGCGCCGAGCGCGCTCTGCATCGCGGTCACCTTGCGCCGCAGCCTGCGGCAGTCGTGCTCGAGCCTCGAAAGGCGCTCCTCGGTCGTCATGTTCGTGGTCCTCCTCGAAGACTCTTAGCCAAAACAGTCGTGCGTCCACAATACGCGCCGCTCGTACTCGCTGGCTGGATGATCGGCCGGCTGCGCCTGCGTCGGCCGCGTCATGTGCAGGATGCGCAGCGAGCGCAGCGACTGCCCGCCGGAGTGCGTGCGATTCCACTCGCGGCACAGGTAGCGCGCGTAGTACTGGAACGGCCCTGCCTCATCGGGCACCAGCATCATCGTGGCGAACATGGCCTGCCAGTGGATGTTGGGAAGGCGATCGGCGATGCGCTGCGGCTTCTCGTACGTGAGCGGCCGCGCCCGCGCCTGTTCGAGCGAGGGAAGCCTCCCGCCGTTGGCGAGCAGGTCGATGGTGGTGCCGTCGGCCAGGTCCCCGGGGATGACGAACCAGCCGGTGGCGGCGATGTCCGTGAACATTCCCCACTGCTGCCACAGGAACAGCACCGACCCGAGCTCGGCCAGACCACGTGGAGGCTCGTAGTCGCGGTCGTACCAGAAGCCGATGTTCCACGCGGCGGTGTACACGATCAGCCATGCAGCGAAGATCTCGCCGGCAACCCGCGCGGCGCCCCCTGCGATGCTGCGCGCGCCGCCGGCGCCATCGACGCCGCGCGCCTGCGTCCGTCGCAGCCGCGGCACCACTGCCGCCTGCCAGCGCTCGCGCAGCATCGACAGCCGCGTCGAGCCCCGCAGCCGCTGCTCGAGGCGGTCCCAGAACGCCCCGGGCACCAGCGGCAGCAGCGCCACCGCCGTGGCCGCTGGAAAGAAGCCCACGCGCATGGTCACGAAGATGCCGGCCAGCATCGCCCACAATGCGACGAGGACGGCCACACGGATCCGCCACCACGGAGCGAACATCGCCAAGGCGCCGCCCGCCTCCAGCGCCAGCACGCCGTGGCTGAGCAGACGGACAAGGGACGGCTGGCGCTGCAGCCAGTGCCCGAGCGGACGCGTGTGGAACTCGTGGTCGAGCGCGGTGGCCAGGCCCTCGCCGCGCAGCCAGAACGGCGTGGCCAGCTTGGCGGCTCCTGCAATGAAGAGCACGAGCGCGACCTGCAGCTGCAGCCCGATGGCGGCGATGCTCATGCAGCGCTTCTCTTCCCTCGGCTGGGCCGCAGCCGCCGCATCCAGCGACCAGCGCGCGCCGAGCGGAAGCAGGATCCCCCACAGCATCAGCAGGCGCATGAGTACGTCGGCGCCGTAGACGAGGAAGGGATTGCGCAGGTGCAGCGACAGCGCGAGCAGCCAGCAAACGCCGGTGGCGATGCGCGTGTGCCAGCCGGCCAGCATCGCTAGCAGCGCCGCCGCGTGAACGGCGAACAGGACCAGCTGAGACGCGGCGTTGCCGCCGTACAGATGCAGCGACACCGCCAGCTCGTGACGGCCGTCGAACCACGCCAGCACGTCGTGCCGCGCCAGCGTGCCGTAGTCGGTGTAGTGCACGGACAGGTCGCGCGCGCGCACGACAAGATCACACAGCGCCACCAGCGCAAGACCGATGCGCAGCGCCGCCAGCGAGCGCAGGTCGAGACCGAACATCCTGAGGAGGAGCTCCTTCACTGGAAGCAATCGTGCGTCCACAGCAGCGTACGCTCGTAGTCCGCCATCACCGGCCGCCGCTGCAGATGCGCGCCCACGTCCCGGCCCACGAACACGATTTCGAATCCGAGCAGCTGTTCCGGTCCCGGCCGGCCGCGATTCCATTCGCGGCACAGGTAGCGGCCGTAGTGCAGGAAATGGCCGTCCTGGTGCGAGAACTGGCGAAGGATCTTGAACAGCGCCAGCCAGTGCGTGTCGCGATAACGGCTGCGTACGTCGGCGGGGCGGCCCTGAGTCTCCGCGGCGGCAAGCGCGTCTTCCAACGCCGGCACGGGCCCGCCTGCCGCCAGCAGGTCCACCCTGCGTCCGTCGGCGAGCGTGCCGGGGGCGGTGAACCATCCGGTGCGCGTGAAGTCGGAGAACATCCCCCAGGACTGGCGCATCATCGCGGCGCGCCCGAACCATGCGACGGCGGCGGGCGGCTCGTAGGCCTCGCCGCTGCGCCACAGACCGATGTTCCAGATGACGAGGTAGACCATGGCGAAGGCGGCTACCGCTTGGGTTGCCCACTCGCCGGCCGTGCGAGCCGGCGCAGCATCAACCGCAGGCCTCGCCTGCTGGGGCGCGCCCGTTGCGCTGCCGCCAGCGAACGACGGCAGCCTGCGCTCCACGACGTCCCAAGCGCTCGGCGGCACGAACACCACCATGCCGGCGGCCGTCAGCGCGGGGAGCAGATGCACGTCGATGGTGGCGGTGATGCCGAGCAGCAGCGCCCACCACACCGCGATCGCCACGAATCGAATCGCCGGCACGGGCAGCCACAGGAGGCTGCTGACGCCGAGCTCGACCACGAGCGTGGCATGCGACATCGCGCGCGTCAGCGCGGGAAAGTCCCGCACGATCCAGCCGAGCGGCCGCGTCGTCTCCTCCTGGTCCAGCGCGTAGGCCAGACCCAGCCCCTGCTGCCAGACGTCGGTGCCGAGCTTGGGCAGCCCGGCCATGAACAGGACCAGCCAGACCTGAAGCAGCAGTCCGGCGCACGCGATGGTCGAGCAGGCACGGTGCGTGGCATCGCCGGCGCGGGCATCCAGCGACCACGCCCTGCCCGCCGGCACGAGCATGAGCCAGAACAGGAGCGATCGCAGAAGGATGTCGCCGCCGTAGGAGAGGTACGGATTGCGCACCGTCAGCGACAGCACCATCAGCCAGGCCACCACGGAGGCTGCCCGCGTCCGCCAGCCGAGCAGCAGCGCCAGGAGCGCGGCCGCGTGAAGCGAGAACAGGGCGATCTGGCTCCACAGCGAGCCGCCGATTAGATGCAGCGAAATGGTCCAATCGTGGTACCCGCGAAACCACTGCAGCGCGTCGGTGCGCGTCAGCGTGCCGCGGTCGGTGAAATGGTCGGCGAGATCGGGAAGACGAAGAGCCAGGTCCAGCAGCCCGATGACGGCGACGGCCATTCGCAGGACCGCCAGGCCGCGCGCGTCGATCGAAAAGACCCTGGCCAGGATCAACACGCCGATTGCGCCATACGCGTAGCGGCCGTGCAAAACACCGCCGCTCGACAGCGGCCCGAAACGACGCGACCCCTCCAGACGGCTGCCTGGAGGGGTCGGTGTGACGAGCGTTTCGCTCCGATCAGTTGAACACGGGGCTCGTGCCGCTGACCACCACGGCCGCGGACGACTGGCCCGCCTGGCCCGAGCCGCCTGCGCCGCCCGTGCCGCCGCTGCCGGCACCGCCGCCGTTGCCGCCGAAGCCGACGTCCTTGCCGGAGCCGTCGTTGGTGTTGCCACGGCTGCCGCCGCCGCCGCCGCCGCCGCCGGAGCCGCCGCCGCCGCCGGAGCCGCCGTTGCCAGCCAGACCGGCACTGCGGCCGGTGTTGGTCACGAACGTGTTCGCGCCGTTGTTGCAGAAGTACATGCCGTAGGACGAGCCGCCGCCGCGACCGCCGCTGCCGGGGTTGCCGCCGCCGCCGCCGCCGCCGCCGCCGCCGCCGCCGCTGCCGCGACCGGCCACGCAGACCGAGCCGCCCTGGCCGCCGCCGCCGCCGCCGCCGCCGCCGCCGCGACCACCGGTGGCTGCGCTGCCGCTGCCGCCCTGGCTGCCAGGCAGCCACAGACATCCGGAGTGGCTGCCGGCGCTGCCCGCGCCGCCACCGCCGCCGTTGCTGCCGGTGACGCCGCCGGTGCCGCCGCCGCCGTCGCTGCCGGCGCTGCACCCGTTGCCGTTGCCGCCGCCGCCGCCGCCGCTCTGGCTGCCATTGGCGAAGCCGCTGTTGCCGCCGTTACCGCCGCGCTGGTTGCCGCTGCCGCCGGCGCCGCCGCCGCCGCCGCCCGAACCCTGCTGCCCGCCGGCGTTGCTGCCGGTGCCGCCGCCGCAGCCGCCGCAGCCGCCGCCGCCGCCGCCCGCAACACCGCCAGCGCCCGTGCCGCCGCCGCCGCCGCTGGCCAAGCCTGTATTGTCCGGCGCGCCGTTGCCGCCGTTGCCGCCGGGGCTGCCGCCGCTGCCGGTTCCACCGCCGCTGCCCGCCGCGCCGCTGCCGGCATTGCCGGCCACGAACGTGGAGTTGCGAACCGTGTAGCTCGACGAGTTGTTGGCGTAGAAGGCGTAGGTCGAGCCGCCCGAAGTGCTCGAGCCGGCTACCTCGGCCCGGATGCAGTCGATCGTGAACCCGCTACGGCTGGTCATGTTCACGGCGATGTACGCCGCATTGATACCGGCCGTGCCGAAATCGGGCGATGACGTGTTGCGGCTGAGCAACGTGGCGCTGCAGCCCTGGTTCTGCACCCAGGCCGAGTGCGTCGATCCGGTGCTGTGGCCGCCAAGCACCGTCACGTTGCTCGGGAACTGCACGGCTGCGCTGAGCGAATAGGTTCCGCCCGACAGGATGATCCTGCCGCCGCTCGGTACCGCACCGATGGCCGTAGCCAGCGAGCACGGCGAGCCCGGCAAACAGTTGCCGCTGCCGGACGGCGTGACGTACTTGCAGGTGCCGTTGTCGGAATTGACGCAGGTATCGCCCGCTTCGCTGCAGCTGTCGCTCGTGCACGGGTTGCCGTCGTCGCAGTTGCGTGCGCTGCCGCCGCTGCAGGACCCGCTGCCGTTGCAGGTCTCGTTGATGTTGCAGAACAGCCCGTCGTCGCAGCCGGTGCCGGCGGGATCGTTGCAGCTGTCGATGGACTCCTGGCAGAGATCGCCGCACTGGCCACCGTTGCACGGGTTGCCGCTGTGCGCGTTGCAGCCGCCGCCGGAGCAGGTGTCGGTGCCGTTGCAGAACAGGCCGTCGTTGCACGGCGCCGTGTTGTTCGGATGCGTGCAGACGCCGCCGCTGCTGCAGACGTCGTTGGTGCAGCCGTTGCCGTCATCGGTGCAGGTCGCGCCGGTGTTGGCGTTGTGATTGCACGTGCCCGAGCCGTTGCACTGGTCGATCGTGCACTCGTTGCCGTCGCTGTTGCAGGTGGTTCCGCTGGCGACCGTCGTGTCGGTCGGGCAGGTCTTGGCGCTGCCGTCGCAGAACTCGGGGATGGCGCACTCGCCTTCGCCGGCGCGGCACAGGTTGCCCGCGAAGATCTGCACCTCGGCCAGCGACAGGACCTCGCCGCTGTTCGAGCCGCTGATCTGGATGCGCACGTAGCGGCCGCTGCGGCCGACCGGGATCGTCGCCGAAGCGCCCGAGAGCGTGCCTCGGAAGAAGAACGCGCTCACTCCGGCCTGACCGATGGTCGTCGCCACGTCATTCGAGGCGAACGCGCTGTCGCTGACGAAGACGTAGAAGTCGTGCAGGCGCGTGCCGCAGCAGTCGGTGCGGTTCCACACCACGACGTCGTCGATGCCGCGCGAGGAGCCGAGGTCGACCTGCCACCACGGCTGCAGGGAGGACGCGGTGTGGGTCGTGGAGCCGTCTCCCCACTGGCCGCTGGTGTTGCCGTCGATCGCGCGGGAGGCCACGCCGCCGGCGTCGGTGCTCGACTGCGAGGCGGTGCCGCCGGTGGCCACGTTGGTCGTGCCCGAGCTCTTCACGCCGTCGGCGGGGCAGGTTGCGCTGGAGCCGGTGCAGGTCTCGGCGACGTCGCAGACTCCGCTGGCCGCACGGCACTCGGTGCCCGCGTTGCCTGCCGGATGCGCGCAGGTGCCCGAGCCGTTGCACTGGTCGAGCGTGCAGACGTTCCCGTCGCTGCTGCAGGCGGTGCCGGCAGGAGTCACGCAGCTGTCGCCGGCCTCGTTGCACGTATTGTTGCACTCTGGGCCGGTGGAGCAGGGATCGGTGCCGTGCACGCTGCAGCTGCCGCCCGAGCAGGTGTCGGCGCCGTTGCAGAACAGGCCGTCGTCGCACGGCGCGGTGTTGTTCGGGTGTGCGCAGACCCCGGAGCCGTTGCACTGGTCGTTGGTGCAGACGTTGCCGTCGTCGGTGCACGCGGTCCCCGCGGGGTCGGCGCAGACGTTATTGGTTTCGTCGCAGAAGTCGGCGCATTCGCCGTTGCCGGCGCACGGGTCGCCCATGCCCTGGCAGGTGCCGTTGCTGCAGCGGCTGGCCAGCGTGCAGTACAGCCCGTCGTCGCAGGAGCGGGTGTTGTTGTTGGCCACGCACGATCCGGCGCCGTTGCAGACGTTGTCGGTGCAGACGTTGCCGTCGTCGGCGCACGCGCTGCCTGCCGGGTCGGGTGCCGTGCAGCTGTCGGCGCCTTCGTTGCAGGTCTCGGCGCAGTTGCCGTCCCCGTCGGCGCCGGGGCACGGGTTGCCGCTGTGGTTGCAGGTACCGCCGCCGCAGGTGTCGGTGCCGTTGCAGTAGAGGCCGTCGTCGCAGGACGCCGTGTTGTTGTTGTGCACGCAGGCGCCCGAGCCGTTGCACACGTCGTTGGTGCAGACGTTGCCGTCGCTGCTGCAGGCCGTGTTGGCGGCGTCGAAACAGCTGTCGGTCGACTCGTTGCAGCTGTCGGCGCACTCGCCGCCGGAGGCGCAGGGATTCCCGGCATGCGCGGAGCAGCTGCCGCCCGAGCACGTGTCGGCGCCGTTGCAGTACTGGCCGTCGTTGCAGGGGGCGGTGTTGTTGGGGTGCGTGCAGGACCCCGATCCATTGCAGACGTCGTTGGTGCAGACGTTGCCGTCATCGCTGCACGGCAGGTTGGCCGGCAGGAAGCAGTTGTCCGCCAGTTCGTTGCAGACGTTGTTGCACTCGCCGTTGGCCGCGCACGTGGGGGTCTGGCCGACGCAGCGGCCGGCCAAGCACACGTCACCGGTCGTACAGAACAGGCCGTCGTCGCAGGTGGCGGTGTTGTTGATGGGTGCACACCGGCCGTTGCCGTCGCACTTGTTGTCGGTGCAGCCGTTGCCGTCGTCGGTGCATGCCGTGCCGGCCGGCTCGTTGCAGGTGTTCAGCTCCTCGTTGCAGGTGTCGGCGCACTCGCCGCCGCCGGCGCATGGATTGCCGGGACTGGCGCAGGTGCCGTTGGTGCAGACTTCCTCGCCGTTGCAGAACTGGCCGTCCGAGCAGGACAGGCCGTTGGCGGCGTTGGGATGCGAGCACGAGCCGCTGCCGTCGCAGACGTCGTCGGTGCAGACATTGCCGTCGTCGGTGCAGGCCGTGCCGAGGGGCAGGTTGCAGGTGTCGGTCACCTCATTGCACGTGTCCGAGCACTCGCCGCCGCCCGTGCACGGATCGCCGGTGTGGACGGTGCAGGCGCCGTTGGAGCAGGTGTCGGTGCCGTTGCAGAAGAGCTGGTCGTTGCAGGGCGCCTCGTTGTTCTGCGCGATGCAGCTGCCTTGGCCATCGCAGACGTTGTTGGTGCAGACGTTGCCGTCGTCGCTGCAGCTGGTGCCGGGGTTGCTGAAGGTGCAGTCGCCGGCGCAGCACTCGCTGCCGTCGCACTCCTCATTTCCCTCGAGAATGCCGTTGCCGCACACGGCCAGCGTGGTGCTGGTGGTGCTGGTCGTCGTGGTGGTGGTGCCGATGGGCGTCCCGGCGCCCTGGCAGCTGCGGTTGCTGCGGCCGTCGTCGAACTGGTCGCAGTCGCGCGTGAGGCCGTCGGCCTCGTTCATGGTCAGGCAGGCGCGGCAGGAGGTGCGCTCGTCCACGCACGCGACGAGATCGGATGCGGCAGCGCAAACGCCGGGGAAAAGCTCCGCCAGGTTCTCGCCGGCGCAGCGCTTGGAGAGGTCGTTCTGGATGCGGCGCAGGTTCTTGGCCGTCTGCTTGCGCTCGTCGGTCGCGACGACGTCCCAGCACGCCTCCATCGCTTCCTCGTCTTCGGGACCGCCGGACTTGATGAGCGTGGCGACGCAGCGATTGAACTCGCCGAGCTTGCGATCGAGGAGGTAGCGCCATCCGCGCGCGATGCGCTGCTGGCAGGAAGCGGCGGCGGCATCGTCGGCTGCGAGAACCAGAGCGTCATCGAGCGACCGGCCGAACATGTCGCTGTTCAGCTGCAACGCCTGTCCCACCGCGGCTCCGTTGGCCGTATCGGCGTCGACGTAGCCGAAGTCGGGAAGCGGGTCGGTGCAGTTGCCGGTCTCCGCCGCGCGCGTCGCGTCGGTCGCCAGCTTCATGCGAGTGTCATCGTTGGAGCGACACTGGGCGATCGTCTGATCGTTCAACGTGCCGTCGGCGATCTTTGCCCAGCAGCGCTCGATGCCCTGTCCGAGCTGATCGGCTACCGCTTGCGCTCGCTGATTCACCTGGCTGATGCATGCGCCCTGCTGTGCAGTGAGCGCGTACGCAGCCGTCGATGAGAACAGACTACAACAGACGAGCGCAGCCGCGGCTGCCCCCCACGTCTTACGAATCATGCTAAAGCCTCTCGCTTCGAGAATGCGTTCAAGAGGATGGCCCCCTCGTCCCTCGCCGAAACACAAAAATGATTTCCGCAACTGCACGAAGCAGCGCACGCGCATCATTCCGATGGTTGCGGAACCCTCCCGATCACCCCGTTCTCGTATCCGATCCCGTCGCCGCCCCGCGCGGGAAACGAGAAAATTCTTCCGGGGTGCAGGGTTCTACATAAGGTTTTAGGAATACGTCAAGGGAAGCCGACAGGTGTGTGTGCGGGTAGAACGGGTCGGCGCGCCGTCTTCGCATTCCAATCGCCGGCCAGCGCAGCGCGTCATCATCGTCGGCATCGATTTTCCAACGACGCGGCATCGGTCGTCGCGTGACGCGATAACGGCTGTCGGAATGCAATCACGGTCATCTTTGGCCCGGAATGCCTCAGCCTGAGGCACATTGACGACGTGCGCCGACCGCAAAGCACGCCCGGCAACGGGATTCGAGATGCCAGAAGCGCCACGACATCGAACCCAGCGCCACCAACCATGCGCCGGCGGCGGCCGCTGCACGGTGGCGGCGGCACGTGCCGGCGCCGTCGCCGCAACACTGGCGGCCCGCAACAGCGGACGTCGGCGCGTGACAGAAACGGAAGGGCGCGGGCAGGTGCGGGAAAAATGACTCCCGCAACTGCGGCCAACATTGATGTCCGACCCGCTCGCCAGGGCGGGAGGACGACTGCGTTGGGGTGGAGAGGACGGAAAGAAAACACGAAACTTCGTTTCGCTTCTTGTTCGCCAAATTTCGCTCTGCTAGACCGAACGCGTCGTCATGGAAGTGCTGGCTCCCGAGAACGCGATCGCCGAAGGTCACCGCGTCCCTTCCTTTTCTTCTTCGGAACAGCGTGCGGTCGCGTGGGACCTGCCCGAGCTGGCCGGGCGCCTGACCCAGATATGCGCCAGCGGCGCCGGAGCGGCGCTGACATCGTGCGCCGATCTGATCTGGAAGGCGCAGCAACGCGGCGAGCCTTGTGCCTGGGTCGGCGCGCAGGCCAGCAGCTTCTTTCCCCCGGACTTCGAATCCAGCGGCATCGACCTGGCCGCCCTTCCCTTCATCCGTACGCCCGATGCGGCTGCGGCCGCACGCGCCGCCGACAAGCTGCTGCGCTCGGGCGCCTTTGGCCTGGTCCTTCTCGATCTCGGCTCTCGTCCGTCGATTCCCTCGCCTCTTCTTGCCAGGCTCCTGGCCCTGGCGCGCAAGCATGACGCCGCCGTCATCCTGCTGCTCGAGAACGGTGCCGAATCTCCTTCGCTGGCGCCCATCGTGTCGCTGCGCGTGACGACGTCGCGGCGGCGCTCCGCGCCGGACCGGTTCGTGTGCACCATCGAGGCAGTCAAGGACAAGAGTCGCGGACCGGGCTGGGCCCACCAGGAGACCTTCCGTGGACCGCCTGGCCTGCGTTGACCTGCCCTCGCTGCCGCTTCAGCTCCTGCTCGCCGAGCATCCGCAGTGGAAGACCCTGCCAGCCTGCGTCGTCGACAAGGACGATCCGCAAGGCGTGCTGCTGTGGCTGAACGAGAAAGCCTGGCGCATGCGGCTGCGGCCGGGCATGCGCTACGGCGCGGCGTTGTCGCTGGCGCGCACGCTGCGCGCAGGCGTCGTCGCTCCCGGCACCATCGAATCCGCACGCCAGCGCATGCTGGCGAGGCTTCGCGAGCTGTCACCGCACGTGCAGGCGTCGCGGGAGGAAGCCGGCACGTTCTGGCTGGACGCTTCGGGGATGACGCGACTGTACGGCGAGATGCCGGCGTGGTCGCGTGCGGTCGCTGGCGCGGTTGCCGGCGAAGGCTTTCGCGGCAGCGTCGTCACGGGCTTCACCCGCTTCGGCACCTACGCGCTGGCCAAGAGCGCATGCTCCGCCATCGACCTGGCCTCGCCCGAAGAGGAGCGCGCGGCGGTCGCGCGCGTGCCGCTGGAGAGGCTCGGCATCTCGCCCGAGCTGCGCGACATGATGACGCGCCTCGGCGTTCGCACCGTCGGTGATTTCCTCGACCTGCCGGGCGCAGGCATCCGCCGCCGTTTCGGCGCCGAGGCATGGCTGCTGCACGAGCGCGCATGCGGCCGCGCCTGGGACCCGCTCCAGCCCGATCCGGAAGAGGAGCCTTGGCTGCAGAGCCTGCTGCTGGACGAGCCCGTCGCCAATACGAGCATCCTGCTGTTTCTCGTGCGCAAGCTGCTCGCGCCGCTGCTGGCGCGGCTGGCGACCAAGGCACAGGGAGTCGCGGCCGTGTCGGTGGCGCTGCATCCGAGCTTGCGGCGCGCGGAGGCGCGGTCCGACGATGCCGGCTCCGAGAAAAAGGGACGTTCCGAGCCGACGCCCACGGCCGCGTCGTGCGTCGTGCGCATCCAGGCCGCCGAGCCCACGCTCGAGGAGGCCGTCCTGCTCGACCTGGTTCGCCTGCGTCTCGAGCAGACACGCCTGCAGCGGGGCGTGCTGGAGATCGAGGTCGCAGTGGAAGCCGCGCCCGCGACCACCGATCAGCTCCGCATGTTCCAGAGCGCCACGCGCCGCGATCTCAAGGCGGGGCAGCGAGCGCTGGCGCGGCTTCGCGCCGAGCTCGGGGACGATGCCGTCGTGTACGCGCGGCCGCGCGAGGGACATCTTCCCGAAGGCAGCTTCACGTGGGAGCCGGCGCTCGAGCTGAAGGCCGCGGCGCCGCGCGTGGTGCGCGTGCGGCCGTTGGTGCGGCGCATGCACAGCAGGCCGCAGATGCTGCCGCCGCGCCCACTGCGCGACCGCGACGACAGCTGGAGCACGGAGACGGCCGGCCTCGGCCGCATCGAGAGCATGGTCGGTCCCTTCATCGTCTCGGGCGGCTGGTGGCGGCGCGAAGTGCACCGCGAGTACCACTACGCCCGCACCGACAGCGGCGCGATCCTCTGGGTCTACCACGACCGCAAACGGAGGAGGTGGTTTCTGCATGGGAGGGTCGAATGAGCTGCCGCGACGAACTGAGCTCGCCGCTCGCCAGCTCGCGGCTCGGGTTCCTGCATGGACGAGTCGAATGAGCTGCCGCTGCCACTTCTTGCGCGTCCGCGGGCGTGTCTCCGGCGGACCCTGCGGTTCCTCCGCCCTGCGTCCGCCGGGGACATGCCCGTGGACGCGCCCTCTTCGCCCGTGTGACGGAGCGTAGCTCGTGCTGCCGTACGCCGCGCTATGGTGCAAGAGCAACTACTCCTTCCTCGAAGGCGCGGGCCATCCCGAAGAGCTGATCGAGAAGGCGGTCGAGCTCGGCCTGTCTTCGATCGCCATCACCGACCGCGACGGCGTCTACGGCATCGTCCGCGCGCATCTGCATGCGCGCGAGCTCGGCATGCGGCTGATCATCGGCTCCGAGATCACGGTCGAAGACGGCACCCGCATCGTGCTGCTGTGCCAGGATCGCGACGGCTACCGCAACCTCTGCCGCCTGATCACCGCCGGCCGCCTGCGCTGCGAGAAAGGCGACTCCTGGGTGACCTGGCGCGAGGTGTGCGCGCACGCCGCGGGCCTGGTCGCACTGTGGGGCGGCGAGCGCAGCCTCATGACCAGCCGCCTCGACCCGCATCTGGTCGCCACCGACCTGTGCGATGCGTTCGCCGACCGCCTCTACGCGACGCTCGCGCGCCACAAGCAGGCCGACGAGCCGCATCAGGAAGCGCGCCTTCGCGAGCGCGCGGCGCGGTACGGCCTGCCGCTGGTCGCATGCAAGGAAGTGCTCTACCCGTCGCGCGCGCGCCGCCCGCTGCACGATGTCATGACGTGCATCCGCCGCGGCGTCACCCTGGCCACCGCCGGCCGCGCCATCCACGCCAACGCCGAGCACGCGCTCGAATCGCCGTACGCGATGGCCAGCCTGTTCGGTGACGACATGCCTGCGCTGCAGCGGACGCGCGAGGTGGCCGAGCGCTGCGCGTTCTCGCTCGCCGAGCTGCGCTATCGCTATCCGGCCGAGCGCCTGCCCGAAGGCAACACGACCTCGCAGTACCTGCATCAGCTCGCCTTCGAGGGTGCGCGCACGCGCTACGGAGGCACGGTGCCGCAGGACGTGGCGGCACAGCTCGAGAAGGAGCTGGCGCTCATCGAGGAGCTCGACTACGGCGGATACTTCCTGACCATGCACGAGATCGTCGAGTTCTGTCGCAAGAGCGCGATCCTGTGCCAGGGCAGAGGCTCGGCGGCCAACTCGGCCGTCTGCTACTGCCTCGGCATCACGGCGATCGACCCGGTGCGCATGGGCCTGCTGTTCGAGCGCTTCCTGTCGCGCGAGCGCGCCGAGCCTCCCGACATCGACCTCGACATCATGCACGAGCGGCGCGAGGAGGTGATCCAGCACGTCTACGAGAAGTACGGCCGCAGCCATGCCGGCATGGTCGCCAACGTCATCCGCTACCGGCCGAAGTCGGCCGTGCGCGACGTCGGCAAGGTGCTCGGCATTCCGGGGACCTCGCTGGACCGCCTGTCGCGGCTGCTGTCGTACGAGCAGGTGACCCCGGAGGCGCTGGTGCAGGCGGGCCTGGATCCGTCCGGAGGCGACGGCGCACACCTGCTGGCGCTGTCGAACGACATCCTCGACTTCCCGCGCCACCTCTCCATCCATCCCGGCGGCTTCCTGCTCGGACACGAGCCGGTCAGCGACATCGTCCCCATCGAGAACGCCACGATGGAAAAGCGCACCGTCATCCAGTGGGACAAGGACGACATCGAGGCGCTCGGCCTGTTCAAGGTCGACCTGCTCGGCCTGGGCGCGCTGACCATGATCGACCTGGCGCTGAAGGAGATGAAGAGCTGCCGCGGCGTGCACCTGACGATGGCGACGATTCCCGCCGAGGACGCGGCCACCTACGAGATGATCTGCCGCAGCGAGACGGTCGGCGTCTTCCAGATCGAGAGCCGCGCGCAGATGGCGATGCTGCCGCGCCTCAAGCCCAGGACGTTCTACGACCTGGTGGTGGAGGTCAGCATCGTGCGGCCCGGCCCCATCACCGGCGGCATGGTGCATCCATATCTGCGCCGGCGCATGGGACAGGAGGCGATCGATTATCCGCACGAGTGCCTGCGCCCGGTGCTCGAGAAGACGCTCGGCATCCCGCTCTTCCAGGAGCAGGTGATGAAGCTGGCGATCGTTGCCGCCGACTACACGCCGGGCGAGGCCGACCGCCTGCGCCGCGACATGGCCGCGTGGCGGCGCACCGGCCGCATCGAGAAGCACCGCGACCGTCTGATCACGCGCATGACGGCCAAGGGCATCCGCCGCGAGTTCGCCGAGCGTGTCTTCGAGCAGATCCGCGGCTTCGGCGAGTACGGCTTTCCCGAAAGCCACGCCGCCAGCTTCGCGCTCATCGCCTACGCCACCGCGTGGCTGCGCTGCCACTATCCGGTGGAGTTCACCTGCGCGCTGCTCAATGCGCAGCCGATGGGCTTCTACTCGCCTTCGACGATCATCGGCGACGCACAGCGTGGCGGCGTCGAGGTGCTGCCGATCGACGTGACGCGCAGCGACCAGGACTGCACGATGGAGCTGACCGCCAGGGATTTCGGCGTGCGCGTGGGTCTGCGCTACGTCAAAGGCCTGGCCAAGACCGAGGGCGAGGCGATCGTGGCGGCGCGGCGGCGCGCCGAGATCGCACGCGGCGGCTTCGCATCGGTCGAGGATTTCGTGCGCAGCGCGCGCGTGTCG
Source organism: Candidatus Limnocylindrales bacterium (assembly GCA_035626395.1). Taxonomy (NCBI): domain Bacteria; kingdom Bacillati; phylum Chloroflexota; class Candidatus Limnocylindria; order Candidatus Limnocylindrales; species Candidatus Limnocylindrales bacterium. The sequence continues at coordinate 104,594 of DASPNR010000023.1, forward strand.
GAGAAGGCCCTGAAGGCGCTGGCGCAGTGCGGAGCGCTGTCGTCGTTGCAGGGGGACCGTCGCGCGGCGCTATGGCAGGTGGTCGGGCTGGCGGCGAGCGAGCAACCGTCGCTGGCGCTGGAGGACACCGAGCACGTGCCCACCTTCGACGTGCTCAGCGACTTCGAAACCATCGCCTGGGACCACCAGGCCAGCGGCCACAGTGTGCGCGGCTATCCTCTGGAGCCGATGCGCGCCGAGCTGGCCGCGCGCGGCCTTCCCACCGCGCGCCAGGTCGGCACGATGCGCAGCGGTGAGCGCGTCGACTATGCCGGCATCGTCATCTGCCGCCAGCGCCCCGGCACCGCGCGCGGCGTCGTCTTCATGACGCTCGAGGACGAAACCGGCTTCGTCAACGCGATCCTGTGGCAGAGCGTGGTCGAGAAGTTCCCGGTCCTGGCCAAAAGCGCCGTCTTCCTCGGCATCAGCGGCAAACTACAGCGCGAGGACGGCGTGGTGCACATCGTGGTGGACCGGCTGTGGGAGCCGCACGTCTCGATGCAGCCGCACCAGGCGCGGGCGCGCGACTTCCGCTGAGGTTCGGTTTCTGCACGCGAACGATGCCGCCGGCGGCCGGCCGCGTCGCGAGCGATGCGCGAGGCCACCTCGCCTGGCGCCGGCGGCGACGGCGGCCTCAGTCGAAGACGTCGCCGAGCATCTCGACCCAGCTCTTCTTGCGCCGCGGGTAGCGGCGGTAATGATCGTCGTCGTGGTCGCGGTACGGACGATCGCGATAGGGCGGCTCGCCGTAGGCGGCGTCCGCGTAAGGACGCCCCCTGTCGGGTCGATCCTCGTAGCGCTGCGGCTCCGGCGCGCGCTCGGGCCGGCGCGCTTCGAGCTCGTCGAGCTCGCGCGTCGCGCGCGCGATCAGCTTCTCGAGCTCGCCGCGATCCAGCCAGATTCCTCGGCAGCTGGGGCAGGCATCGACGACGATGCCGTCGCGGTCGCGCTCGTCCAGGACGGCGGTGTTGCAGCGTGGACAGTTCATCCATCTCCTCCGTTCGAGATCGCTTCGTCGCGTGCAGCAGGCAGTGGCGCCAGGATGCCCGCGCGGCAATGCGGCCGCCAACGGCGACCGGATACCGGGCGCTCGCAGCCTGGATCGACCCTCCGTCCCCTCCTTTCATTCGAATGCAGCGCACGAACCGAGCCCGGATCGGCCGCGTGCCGGCGAGTGGATCGTGTGAGCCGACCGCGCCCGGCACAACGATCGCGCAACACACTTTGACAGGGGCTCGATGGGAGGAGTAAGGAAGCCACCGCCATGCGGAGCAGGATCAAGGAGTATCTCGACGCCGACCCGGCCCTGGCCGACCGGTACGTCAAGATCCGGACCTACGCTCGCGGCATCATCATCTCCGGCTACGACCTGACCAAGCGCTGCAACCTTCGCTGCGAGGGCTGCTTCTTCTTCGAGGGCGAGCTGTCCACCCGTTATGAAGAAGAGAAGACCAATCAGGAGTACGACGAGTTCTTCCGCGCCGAGCTGGCGCGGGGGGTGAACTACCCGCACTTCGCCGGCGCCGAGCCCGCCCTGGTGCCGGACCGGCTGCACATCGCCAACCGGTACTGGAAGCGCGGCCTCATCTACACCAACGGCACCATCAAGATCGACCCGCAGATCACGTTCATGATCCACGTCTCGCTGTGGGGCAACCCGGCCACCGATGCCGTGCTTCGCGGAGCCCCCGTCTTTCGCAAGGCCGTGGCCAATTACGCAGGCGACCCGCGCGCCGTGGTGATGATGACCATCAACCGGCGCAACGTCGACGAGATCGCCGACGTGGCGCGTGTCTGCGAGAACGCCGGCCTGCGTCTGTCCTTCAACCACTACAGCCCTTCGCGCCAGTACCAGCACAAGGTCCTCGAGGGCGGCGAGGAGACCGACACGTTCCGCCTGAGCACACGCGAGGACAACCTGATCCTGCGCGCGCAGGATCTGGCGCGTGTCCGCGATCTCATCGAGGAGCAGATCGTCCTGCGGCCGCAGACGGTGATCTACTCGCGCTACTACAACGACTGGATCAATGCCGCCGGCACGCGTTTCATCATCGACGCGGCCAGCGGCATGGCCACCGACTGCCCGATCCTGAACATGCCGCGCCACCGCCAGCACCACGTCGACTTCTCCTACAGCGACGACGAATGCTGCATCGCCAACATCGACTGTTCGGGCTGCCGCCATTACGTCTCCGGCTACACCAAGATCATGGCCGAGCTGGACAACCACACCGGCTCCTTCGAAAGCTTCGCTGGCTGGGTCGATGTGTTCGATACCTGGTGCCGACTGCACTACCCCGCGTGGGACGATCTGACGGTTCTCGAGATGGAAGAGGCCGCAGCGGGGGACGCGCGCGGTGCCGGCTGGGCCGGCGCGACCAACATCCGCTGAGGCGGGCGGCGCTCGCCGCACGCCCCTTCGAGTCTTCGCCTGCGAAAGCGCGCCGACCGGCGTTGCTCGCAGATCGAAGCCGCCTTCTAATGCACCCATGATGCTTGCGACCTGGTCGGCTGCCCTGACTGCATCGGCATTGCTGGTTCTTCCGGCCGGCGCGGCCTCCGCCGCCATCACCACGGAGCTGGTCACGGGCGGTCTGGAACGTCCGTTGTTCGCCACCGCGCCGCCCGGCGATACCGGCCGCCTCTTCCTCGTCGAGCAGCACAGCGGCCGCATCCGCATCCTCGACCTCGGCAACGACACGCTGCTCGCAACCGACTTCCTCGACCTCGACGACATCGCTACCGACGATGAGCAGGGGCTTCTCGGCCTCGCCTTCCATCCCGAGTACGCCGAGAACGGCTACTTCTACGTCAACCTGACCAGGGCCGGTGACGGCGATACCGAGATCCGCCGCTATGAGGTCTCGAGCGATCCCGATGTTGCCGACGAAAAGAGCGGACAGCTGGTGCTGAGCTACGTGCAGCCGCAGAACAACCACAACGGCGGGTGGATGGGCTTCGGCCCCGACGGCTTTCTCTACATCGCCTCGGGAGACGGCGGCGGCAGCAACGATGCGGGCACCGGACACACGGCAGGCACCGGCAATGCGCAGGACATCACCGACAACCTGCTCGGCAAGATCCTTCGCATCGACGTCGATGGCGACGATTTTCCCGCCGACGCCGCGCGCAACTACGCGATCCCGCCTTCGAACCCGTTCGTGGGCGTGACCGGCGACGACGAGATCTGGAGCTACGGCCTGCGCAATCCCTGGCGCGCCAGCTTCGATCGGAACACCGGCGACTTCTACATCGGCGACGTCGGGCAGAGCTCGCGCGAGGAGATCGACGTGCAGCGGGCCGGCGACGGCGGCGGGCAGAACTACGGCTGGCGGCTGCGCGAGGGCACGATCCAAACGCCGACCGTCGGCGGTGCGCGCCCCAGCGGCGCCATCGATCCGATCTACGACTACACACGCGGCAGCGGCGCCTTCCAGGGTCGCTCGGTCACCGGCGGCTACGTCTATCGAGGGCCCATCGAGGAGATCCAGGGCCATTACTTCTTCGCGGACTTCGCCACCGCGCGCATCTGGTCCCTGATCTATGACGGATCGGCTCCGGCCACGTTCGACGGCAGCAACTACACCGATCTTTCGGACCGCACCGCCGAGCTGGATCCGGCCGGCGAGGCCTCGATCGACGACGTCGCGAGCTTCGGCGAGGACGCGCAGGGCAATCTCTACATCGTCGAGCTCGGCGGCCAGCTCTTCCGCGTGATCGAGGCGCCGGATGCGGCTTGCGGAGATCCGGTCGAGGACGCCGCTGCCGGCTCTGCCGCCTCGCTCAGCGCCAGCGATGCGTTGTTCGTGCTTCGCACCAGCGTCGGATCGCAGTCGTGCGCCCTGTGTGTGTGCGACGTCAACGACAGCGGCGACGTCACCGCCACCGACGCGCTCGCGGTGCTTCGCGCCGCCGTCGGCAGCCCGGTCGAGCTGACCTGCCCCGCCTGCCCGTGAGCGCGATGCACGGCCGCGGCTGCCGCGTCCTTCACTCCGCTTCGGCAACGACCACCGGCGCGCGCCGCGCCGCCAGCCCCTCGACGATGAAGACGAGCAGCGCGGTCCACACCAGCGTGAAGCCGATGAGCTGCTCGCGATGGAACGGCTCGCCGTAGACGAGAGTGCCCAGCGCCAGCTGCAACGTCGGCGCGATGTACTGGAGGATGCCGACCCAGAACAGCGGTATGCGCTGGGCCGCCGATGCGAACATGAGCAGCGGCGCGGTGGTGATGGCGCCGGCACCGACGAGCATTGCGCTGGCAACGGCATCGCCGCCGAGCAGCGGTCCCTGTCCTCGCGCTTCGGAGTAGACGAGGAACGAGACCGCCGGGACCAGCAGCAGCCCGGTCTCCAGCGTCAGGCCGTCCAGCGACGCGAGCGGCGCCGTCTTCTTGACCAAACCATAGAGGGCAAAGCTGGTGGCCAGCAGCAACGCGACCCACGGCACCGAGCCGTGCATGAGCGTCAGATACGCCACGCCGGTGCCCGCAAGCGCGATCGGCACCCACTGCATGGGGCGCAGGCGCTCGCGCAGCACGACCACGCCGAGCAGCACGCTGATGAGCGGATTGATGTAGTAGCCGAGGCTGGTCTCGACCAGGAAGCCGGCGCCGACGGCCCAGATGAACAGGGTCCAGTTGATGCCGATCAGAATGGCGGCGGCTGCATACAGGCCCAGCGACCGCCACGAGGTCGCGGCATCCGCGAATGCCCGCCACCGCCCGGCCAGCGCCAGCACTGCGGCCAGCAAGGCAAAAGACCAGACGATGCGATGGCAGATGACCTGCGCCGCCGGCACGTGCGCGAGCATCTTCCAGTAGATCGGCAGCAGGCCCCATGACGTGTAGGCGCCCGCTGCGTACCAGAATCCCGCGTTGGTCCTGCTGTCGGCCATGAGCGAAGGCGTGGCGTACCCGGCGTGGAGCCGAAACTCGAACGGGAGGCGGCGGCGAAGCCCCGCATGGTCGAAAACGTTCGCGCCTTGGCCGGAAAGGACCGCCGGCCGGCCTGAACGTTTGGCGGGAACAGGCCGGCCGGCGTGGTCGCGCAGCCTTCAGCGACGCGTGGGGTCGCGACGCCGCAGGAGGAGGAGGTCTGATCCTGCGCGACCGGAGAGAGACGCGTCGATGGTTGCGGAATCCACGCGGCTCCGGTCGGCATTCTATCGGCTCGCACCCCCGGCCACAGTGAGCACGCTCACTGCCACCGCGAATTCTGCGCGTCGTGCGCGTCGAGGAGGTTGTGCGCAGGCAGCTCCGACCGTTGGCGCGGCGGCGGCGGCGCAGATGGCGATTTTGCCTGTCCGGGCCTGCGCTGGTAGTCGCAACGCGCGCTGGCCGGCACGGCCAGAGGAGGAGCAGCCGGAATGGACGTCCAAGGAAAGGTCGCGATCGTGACGGGAGGCGGAACCGGAGTGGGCCGCGCCACGGCTCTGGAGCTGGCGCGCCGCGGCTGCTCGGTGGTCGTCAACTACTCGAAGTCGCGCGAGGAGGCCGAACAGACGGCTGCCGAAGCCTCTGCGCTCGGCGCCCGAGCCATCGCCGTGCAGGGCGACGTCGCCGAGGACCAGGCCTGCCGGCGGCTGGTCGAGACGGCCGTGGCCGAGCTCGGCAGCGTCAGCATCCTGGTCAGCAACGCGGGCACCACCGAGTTCATCCCCCACCACGATCTGGAACGGCTGACACCGGAGGTCTGGCACCGCATCCTGTCGGTCAACCTGATCGGTCCGTTCCAGCTCGCGCGCGCCGCCAAGGCCGCGATGGAAGGCGCCGGCGGCGGGGAGATCGTCCACACCTCCAGCATCGCCGGCATCGTCGGCGTGGGAAGCTCGATCGCCTACTGCGCTTCCAAGGCGGCGCTCAACAACCTGACGCTGACGCTGGCGCGCGTGATGGGGCCGGCCGTTCGCGTCAACGCGGTGGCCCCCGGGTTCATCACCGGCCGCTGGCTCAAGTCCGGCTATGGCGAAGCCTACGATGCGCTCGAGCAGCTGGCCGCGGCCCGCTCGGTGTTGAAGAAGGTGTGCGAGCCCGAAGACGTCGCGGCCGCCATCGTCGGAATCATCACCGGCTCCGACCTCATCACCGGGCAGGTCATCGTGGTCGACGGCGGCATGACGATCGCGCAGATGTGACTCAATAATCCCACTTCCAGTTCAGCCCGATCTCCCCTTCCGCATCCTGCGAGATGTCGCTCTCGATCGTCACGTTGTTGAAGATCTCCCACTCCACCACCGCCTTGCTGTCCTCGGGCGTCAGGCCCTGCTGGAAGCGCAGGTAGACGTCGTCGGTCAGGTACTTGGTGGCGCTGAGCGCGCCGCCGCCGGCATCGCCCGTCTCCAGGCCGAGCCGGTCCAGGCCGAGGCTGCGCCCGACGCGGCCGAGAATGCCGGAGCCGCCGCCGAGCGGGCTGCCCGTCAGCTCGGCGACCGAGCGCGCCAGCTGCACGCTCTGCATGGGCGTCAGATCGCCGGCGCTCTCGCCGAACAGCACGCGCGAGAGGACCTCGTCGCGCGGCAACGCCGGCTCCGAGCGCAGCTCGATGGTCGGCCTGGTGGCGTTGCCGCGAATGTCGACGATGGCGGTGACGTCATGCGCCTCGGCCTCGGCCGTCATGTTCAGGTACGGCACGTTCTGCGGATTGCCGTCGAAGCGCAGCGTGCCTTCGCGGAAGGAAAAGCGTCGGCCGAGCAGCTCGAGCTGGCCGCGCACGGACTCGACCACACCCTCGACGATCGGCTCGCCCGTTGTGCCCCGGATGTCCAGATCGGCCTTCCATTCCGAGTCCAGCGCGCGCCCCTCGACGAAGATGCGGTTGTCGGCGACGACGTCGATGGCCAGCGCCAGATCGATGATGGCTTCGGTCTGCTCTTCTTCGGCCGCCTCGCCGGTGGCGGCGCCATGGATCTCGACCACGGCCAGCTCGGGCACGTCTTCGACGAACTCGTTCGGAATGCGCACGCGCGCTTCCTTCACCTTGACGTCGCCGCTGATGCTGCCGCCGACATCGGCATCGGCGGAGGCACGGCTGGCGCGAACCGCGATGGTCGCGTCCGCCTCGGTCGTGATCAGGTCGAGCCGCGTCAGCATCGCGTCGGTCGCAGTGAGATCGGCCGTCAGCGCGAAAGCCGGCAGCTCGCCGAAATCGAGGCGACCGCTGGCGGTGACTCTGCCGTCGTCGCCGTCGCTCGCCGTCATCTGCGGCATCAGCAGGCTCGGCCCCTGCCCGATCAGGCTGACTTCGATGTCGCGCAGCACCAGACCGCTGGCGCCGTTCTCGTAGCTGGCGCCGCTCATCGTTGCCGTGCCGTGCACCTGCGGCGAACGCGTGGTGCCGCCGACGGTGAGATCGGCGTCGATGCGGCCGCGCAGCACGTCCTCGCCGAGCGGCAGCAGGGAAGCGGCCTCGGCGATGTCGCCGTGCCAGCGCAGCGCCACCTCCACCGCCTCGCCGGCGGCTGCGGCCTCGGTCAGCGGTGCATCCAGCGCCACGTCGAACGTCGTGTCGCTCAGCCCGATCAGTGAGGCCTTCGCCGTCAGACGACCGCCGGCGAAGCGGCCATCGACGCGTGCGTTGACCGGAGCGACGCCGCGCGTCTGCAGCGCTCCCGATCCGATCTGGCGGCCTTCGAGGTGCGCCTCGGCAAGGGCGCTGTCCCACGTCTTGCCGCGCACGTCGAGCGATCCGCTGAGCGTGCCGTCGAGATCGAGGCCGTCGACGAACGCCGATGCGATCGCCAGGGGCACGTCGTGGAGATCCGCATCGCCGGTGACGTCGGCAGGCGTGCGAGACAGCGATGCCAGCAGCCGGCCCTGCTCGCCCACCCGCAGCGCGGCCGGCGGCAGCCGCAACGTGTCGGCGCTCCACTCCACCGCCACCGGCGCGGTCAGCTGAAGCGGCTGATCGGCAACGTGCGCGTCGAGCCGCGACACGAGCGCCTCGTAACGGCCATCGCTGCCGCGAATGGTGGCGGCGGCGTCGACGGACAGCTCGCCCGCCGCGCTGCCCCTGGCCGCAAGGCTCACATCCCACGCCCGCCCGTCTCCGGTTGCCGTGATCGATGCCTGCGTGAGCACCGTGCTGCCGAAGCGGCCGTCGGCCACGGTGGCGGCAAGGCTTCCCTTCGGCGCCGGGCCGATCTCGACGCCTTCGGCCGTCAGATCGATGGCTCGCGCCAGCGCCTCCTCGCCGTCGATGGCGATCGCGACGTTCTGCGCGTGCACGGACCCGCTGACCAGCTGCGCGGCGGCCGCACCCGTCCCCGCGCCGGCCAGCGTCAGATCGACGGCCAGCGATCCGCCCAGGCCGCGCCCGAGGAAGGGACGCCACAGCGCGAGCTCTGCGCTGCTGCCGACGATGCGGCCGCTGACGACGTCCCTGGCCAGGTCGATGTCGAGATCGATGCTCGCGCTCGTCGAGGGGCCCGTCATCGAAACCTGCGAGAGCACCAGACGATCGGCGGACGGCATGGCGGCGTCGCCGCGCAGGCGCGTCTCCAGCTCGCCGTAGCGCGCATGCACGTCGAGCGAGCCGGCGATGCGATCGGGCAGGCCGCTGCCGCGCGCATCGACCGTCAGCTCGTCCAGGCGCACGCCTTCGAAGACAATGCGTTCGCCGCGCGCGCTCGCATCGAGCGTGAAGTCTTCGAGCGCTCCGCTCGCTCTGGCGTCCACCACCACTCGCCCGGCGACCGAGGCGACCTTGGGATCGGAAAGGCGCGCCAGATTGTCGATCACCGCCGACAGATCCGCACGCAGCTCGCCGCCGTGCTCGGCCATGCTCGCCGTTGCGCTGGCCGTGACGCCTTCGGCGCGAACATCGGCGCTGGCCTGCAACGGCCCCGACAGATTGCCGGCGGCTCGTCCTTCCAGCGTCAGGCGCGGGCCGAGCAGCGCATTCCAGCCTTCGTCGTCGACGCGCAGCTGCTCGGCGCTGCCGGCGATGTCGGCCTGCACCGCGCCGCTCTCGTGCACGCTGAGCTTCGCGGTCAGCGAGGCGGCGCCTTGCATGGGCGTATCGGTCAGCCGCTCGAGCGAGGACAGATCGGCGCTGCGGGCCACCAGCGACCCGCGCACGCTGCCCCAGTCGTCGGCGACGTCGATCGGACCTTCGATGCGCAGCGCCTCACCGGCCAGCACGAAATCGGACGCGGAGACGGCGCCGGCGTCGAGGTCGACCGTGCCTGCAGCGGTGGCGCGCGCGCCGGCTCCGAGCAGCGGTGCCGTGCGCTCGGCAACCGTCAGTCCTTCGCCGTCCACCGTCAGCTCGAAGGAAGCCGCGCCTTCGCCGGCCGGATCGCGCGCCAGCAGCCTTGCGCGCAGGCTCGCGGCGGCCGCAGGGCCCGAAGCCGCGCCCGAGACGTCGAGCTCGGCGCGCAGCTCGCCTGCATCGCCGAGGCGGCCCTCGGCGTGGCCGCGTGCCGACGCCACGTCGATGCCGCGCAGGACGACGGTCGCGCCCGGATCCTCATGGCCGAGCACCGCATCCACGACGAAGCTGTTCGTGGACAGATCGAGCTTGCCGTGCGCACCGAGCGTGCGCCCGTCGGCGACCACATCGACATCGTCCAGCCTCAGCGCCTGATCGGGAATCCACGCGCCTCGAGCGGCAATCGACACCGGACCGCCCGGCGGCAGCAGCGCACGCCTGCGGATGTCCTCGACCGCCTCGAGCTGGGCGACGCCGTCGAAGGCACCGCTGGGACCGAAGGCGATGCGCGCATCCAGCCCCAGCTTTCCGATCGCCGTCGCGACGACGTCGGCGCGCGCACGCCAGTCGCGCATGGCGCCGGACGCTTCGACCTCGAGTTCGACGGCGCCGGCCTGCGGCAGGCGCGCAAGGTGCGCGAGCGCGCCGCCCTCCTCTTCGCTGGCAACGACGTTTCCGCGCAGCTCGATGGGGCTGCCCGACGTGAACAGGTCGATGCGCGCGCTGCCGCGACGTCCGTCGATGCGCTGGAGCGTCAGGTCCAGCCGTCCCTGCTCCCACTCGCCCAGCACGCCCCGGCCGTGCGCCTTCATCACGGCGCGATGGCCGCCGAGCAGGTCCGGCCCCACCTCGAACTGCTCGACCTCGAGCTTCTCGACGAGAATCCGCGGGAAGCGGTCCCAGCGGAACGGCTTGTCGTCGGGCTCGTCGATGGTCTCGGGCAGCCGCGTCCACACCACGCGACGGGCGCGCACGTGGTCGACGACGATGCGATAGGGCACGTCGTCGCCGGGCTGCCATACCTCGAGGGGATGCCAGGAGACTTCGGCGTCCTCGATGGTGATGTAGACGTCGTCCTTGTCGCCGACCTCGACGCGGTCGACGTGGAGCTGCCAGGGGAGATTGCCGGTGACGTTCTCGGCGCGCACGAAGAAGACGCCGGCTTTCTTCGCAAAGCGCGTGACCAGATGGCCCACGTGCTGCTGGATGAACGAGTAGCGCAGCGAGAACACCAGAGCCGCAGCCAGCACGCCGGCCATCACCGCCACCAGCACGGCCAGCAGCACCGCAGAGCGCGTGACGCGTACGATCCGGCGCCGCATCGTCCTCAGAAAGCCTGCCCGAGGCTGATGTAGATCTCGAAGATGTCGTCCACCTTGCGAGGGTTGATCGGGAATGCCACGTCGAGCCGGATCGGCCCGGCAACGGTGAAATAGCGGAAGCCCAGCCCCGCGCCCCACTGCACGTCCTCGCCGAAGTCGGGATAGCTCGGCTCGTAGACGCCGGCACCTTCGACGAACGGGACGATTCCGAACGTGTCGGTCACCTGCATGCGAAGCTCGGTGCCGGCCTGGAGGATGGAGCGGCCGCCGATGGGATGGTTGCGATTGCGCGGGCTGCACTGGACCCCGGGCGTGGGGATCTGCCGCTCGCACAGCAACGGCCCGACCTTCTGATAATCGTAGCCGCGCACCGAGTCCCCGCCGCCGCCGTAGAAGCGCTTGTCGTCGGGGATCTGGCTGCGGTCGGCGCCGACGATGGTGCCGAGCGTCAGGCGCGTGGCCCACACGAAGCGGCGGCTCCTGGTCAGCGGCACGTAGAAGCTCTCGGTGCCCCGCGCCACCAGCATCTGGACGCTGCTGCCGAACGCGCTGATGTAGGGCGTCAGGCTGATGGCCGTGCGATGGCCCTTGCCCGGATTGAGCAGGTTGTCGCTGCCGTCGTAGCGAAGGCCGAGCGGGATGCCGAACAGCGTGAAGCGGTCGTTGTCCTGGTCGGCGCCGCTGACCACCGACTGCTCGAAATACAGACCGCCGGAAAGGGTCAGGCGCTTGCCGAACCGGCGCTCGAGGCCTCCCGACAGGATCAAGGCGTAGCGATCGAACGCAGGCGTGTCGTCGTTGTCCAGCTTGAGGTCGAGAAGCAGATCCTGGTTGGGCGAGAGGAAGTCGGGCTTGCGAAACGACAGCTCGCCTTCGTACAGCAGCTCGGAGGCCTCCAGTTCGAAGCGCAGCCGCTCGGCATCACCGAAGAAGTTGCGGTGCTCCCAGAATGCGCGGCCGCCGAAACCTTCCGACGAAGAGTACTTCACGCCGGCGCCGACGCTGTGCACCTTGGCCTCGGCCACCGTGATCCTCACCGGCACGGTGCCGTCGGCTGCGATGTCTTCACGCCGGCCCCAGGTGATGACCACGGAATTGAAGACGCCGCTCTCGAGCAGCGCCTTGCGCGTCTCCTCGAGCGGCTCGGGCTCGAAACGCGCTCCTTTGGCGAATGCGAGCCGCCGCAGGACATAGTCGTGCTCGACCTGCTGAAGGCCCGTCACCTCGACGTCACCGAATCGTGCCTCGGGCCCCGCGTCCACGTGCAGCCGCACCTCCATCGTGCGCGTTGCATGGTCGACGGCGACGTTGCGATCGGCGACGACGACGAACGGGTGCGACTGCCGCGTCAGCTCGAGCAGCAGGCGCCGCTCCGCTTCCAGGACGACGTCGGCCAGCGCGGGATCTCCCAGCGTCACGCCGAGCGTGGCCAGGCCTTCGGGCGTGCCGAGCTTCGAGGCCTTCTGCGGCAGCCCCGCGATCTCGAAGCGCACCAGCTTGTAGCGCGGGCCGCGCTCGACCGTGAAAACGACCTTGACCGGATCGGCATTCTCGTCGATCTGCCACTCGACCGACCCGTCATAGAAGCCGCGCGAGCGTAGCACGCGGCGGAACGTGTCCTGATCCGCCTGCGCGCGGCGGCGCAGGCCCTGCATGGAGGAGGGCGGATCGTCCTGCTTCTGCTCGAGCTCGGAAACCGCCAGCAGCCTTTCCTCGAGCTGCCCGCCGATGCCGGCGATGTCCAGGTCGTAGTCGACGGCGTTGGCAGCGCGCGCAGACGCCGGCCACGCGGCGATCAGCAGCGCCAGGACGAACGCAAGGCGAGGAGTGGGCGTGATCGGCATCGACGCGATGGCGCGCGCATCGGCGCGCAGCCCCGCGCCGATCACATCTGGCTGCGCGAAAGCTCCAGCGCTCGAGTCGTGACGCCTTTGTAGTCCATCTTGCCGGAGGGCGACCGTCCGAGCGACTCGACGGCGAAGATGCGCTTGGGCACCTTGTAGCCCGCCAGCAGGCCGCGGACGTGCTCGCGCAGCGCCGCTTCGTCGGCGCTGCGGCCCGGCCGCATCACCACCAGGGCCACGATGGCCTGACCCCACTTCTCGTCGGGCAGGCCGACCACGGCGGCGTCTTCGACATCGCCATGGCGCTTGAGCACTTCCTCCACCTCTTCGGGGAAGACCTTCTCTCCGCCGGTGTTGATGCATACCGAACCGCGTCCGAGCAGCCGAAGCGTGCCGTCGGCTTCGACCGTCGCGAAGTCGCCCGGCATCGACCAGCGAACGCCGTCGATGGTGCGAAAGGTCGCTTCGGTCTTGACCGGGTCCTTGTAGTAGCCGACGGGGATGGGGCCGGTGCGCGCCACGAGCCCGCGCTCGCCGCTGCCCGCGACGACCTCGCGGCCGTCGTCCGTGAACACCTTGACGCGCTCGCCGACCTTGAACGACGCCGTCTGCGCCTCCATGCCCGCCGTCATGATCGACGCGCCGAGACCCGTCGCCTCCGATGAGCCGAGCGAATCGAACAGCACCATGTACGGATGGAACTCGAGCAGCTCGCGCTTGACCTCCAGCGACCACATCACGCCGGAAGAGACGATCAGGCGCAGGGTGTCGAGCGCATACTTCTTCTCGCGCAGCGCCGCCACCATCGGCCGGGCGAACACGTCTCCGACAATGGCGATGGCGTTGACGCCGTGCCGCTCCACCGCCGACCACAGCGCGTGCGCATCCAGCTTGTGCGACGCTAGCGTGACGACGGTGCCGCCGTTCAGCAGCGCATTGATGGCGGTGAACAGCCCGGTGCCATGCATGAGCGGGCATGCCGGCAGCAGCGTCTGCCGCTGCGCGCCGGCGGTGACGTTGGCAAGATGCTCGCCGATGTCGCCCGGCCGCCCCTGCCCGGTCAGCGGATCGCCCCCGGCGCCGAGCGTGCGGAACAGATCCTCCTGCCGCCACATCACGCCCTTGGGCATTCCGGTGGTGCCGCCGGTGTAGAGCAGGAGCAGGTCATCGGGGCTGCGCTCGATGTCGAGCGCGGCGGCGTCGCCGTTGGCCGCCGCTTCGTAGAGACGCGCCCCGTCCACCGACACTCCGTCGAGCTGGTGCAGGCACTTCAACTTGGGAAGCCGCGGCGCGAGCCGTGCCATGTTCTCGGCGAACTCGCTCTCGAACACGACCACGGCCGCGTCGCTGTTGTCGAGCAGATAGAGCAGCTCGTCGTCGCGATATCGGTAGTTGACGTTGACCGGCACCAGGCGCGCCTTGAGCGCCGCCACCAGCGCTTCGAGCCACTCGGGACGGTTGTAGGAATAGATCGCGACCTTGTCGCCGGCGACGGCGCCCGCAGCGAGCCAGGAACGCGCGAGCGCGTTGCTTCGCCGGTCGAGCTCGCCCCAGCTGACGGTGCGGTCGCGCCCGCCGCTGCAGTGGATGAGCGCCGGCCGCTCGGCGATGGCCGCTCCGACGCCGGTGAAGATGTCGCCGATGTTCCAGCTCATGCGTCCCTCCAAGTCGCTGCAGCCCGCCGACCCTCGGGCACCGTCGCGCCGCCTGAACGTGCATGCCCGCAAATCCGCTTCGGCCCAGACATGCGGAAGGCCGCCGGCTTTCACCGGCGGCCCTCCTTTTCGTCTCGCGCCGCCGTCAGGCGGTCGCCAGAGCTTTGCGGCCGGCACCCGTTCACGGAGAAACCGTGAGGCAGGCGCCAGCCCCCTGAAGCGCTACTGCTGGACGCAGTAGAGGTTCTCGGCGCTCGCGCAGCTCGAACCGGTGCAGCTGGTGGTCCAGCCGTTGTTGGTCTCGCTGCCGTCGCCGAACTCGGCGCTCAACGCACCGCTGGTGCTGGTCCAGTTCGCGCAGGCACCGGCCGCACCGAGCGAGGTGCCGTCGATCGCCGTGTTGCTCCACACCGCCGACTCGCCGAACACGGTCGTGCAGGCGCTGTTGCCACCGCCAGCCGCGTTGCCGTTCTCGTCGAGCGAGATGGCGTTGTCGATGCTGCCGTCGGTCAGATCCGCCCAGCTGTCGGCGACGTACGTGCCGTCGACCAGCATGTATGGGCCTGCGCCCTGAGCCGTGAAGCGATTGGCGGGGCCGCTGGTGGCGTCGCTGAGCCAGGCCATGTACGTGCCGACCAGGCCGGCGGCGCTGGCCGCGCTCTGGCAGCGCGCATCAGCGGAGGTCAGGCTGTTGAAGCCCGTCGCGCCCGCGGTGCCCGAGGTGAACGTCGCCGCGGTCTGGAAGACGATGCGCTCATCCAGGCACAGCGCGCTGCAGCCGTCGCCCGGATCCACGCCGCTGTCGTCGCATTCCTCGCCGTAGCCGTCGCCGCACACCACGCCGTCGCCGCAGACCACCGCACCGATGCCTGCGCCGTTGCACGTGGCATTGCAGGCGCCGCACTGCTGATCGTCGCCGTCGTCGCAGGTCTCGCCGTAGGCGCCGCCGCAGGTGACGCCGTCGCCGCAGACCACCGCTCCGATGCCGGCGCCGGTGCAGGTCGTGTTGCAGGTGCCGCACTGCTGCAGATCGCCGTCGTCGCAGGCCTCGGTGCCGTTGGCGACGCCGTTGCCGCAGGTCTGCACTGCCGAGCAGTCCGAGATGCAGAAGCCTTCGCCGGCACCGTTGGACAGACCGTCGTCGCAGGCTTCGCCCGAGTCGACGATGCCGTCGCCGCAGAACGGATTGGAGCAGGCCGGCGCGATGCCGCTGCCGTCGCGGCACTCGTCGGGGCCGTTGCCGTTGCCGCTTCCGTCGTCGCACTGCTCGACGCCGCCGCTGGGTCCGCTGGTGCAGCCCGCGCCGCTGCAGACGAAGCCGTCGCCGCAGGTGGCCACCAGGCAGTTGCCCGAGCCGCCCGAAGGACACGGATCGTTGACGTCGCCATCGCCGTCGTCGCAGGTCTCGACGCCCACGCCGGCCGTGTTGCAGCTGCCGTCGCTGCACAGGAAGCCGTCGCCGCAGGTCGCGTCGTCGCAGGTGCCGCCGTTGGTGACGTCATCGGGGCACGGATCGTTGTTGTTGTCGTCGCCGTCGTCGCAGGTCTCGCCGCGCGATGCGTTCTCGTCGCCGTCGCCGCAGAAGGCGGCGCTGCAATCGCTGTCGCAGCTGGCGCTCTCGCCGCTGGTGTCGCAGTCCTCGTTGGCGGTGAGATTGACGGTGCCGTCGCCGCAGGTCGCCGTCGTGCAGTTGCTGTCGCAGGAGACCGTCTCGCCGCCGCCGTCGCACTGCTCGGGGCCCAGGCCGGCGGTGTTGCACGAGCCGTGGCTGCACACGATCGAGTCGCCGCAGCGCGCGACCGCGCAGCCGTTGGTGCACAGGTCGGTGGTGGTGTTGTTGCCGTCGTCGCAGGCCTCGCCGGCGGCCGCGTTGCGGTAGCCGTCGCGGCACTGCGCCGTGGTGCAGTTGCTGTCGCAGGTGGCCGAATCGCCGCCGGTGTCGCACTGCTCGTTGCGGGCGGCGTTGGTCGTGCTGTCGCCGCAGAACGCCACCGAGCAGTCGGTGTCGCAGCTTGCCGTCTGGCCGCTGGTGTCGCACTGCTCCACGCCGCCGGCCGGGCCGGTGGTGCAGCCGGCCGACGAGCACACGACGCCGTCGCCGCAGGCCGCCGCGGCGCAGTTGTTGCGGCACATGTCCTTGTTGTTGCCGTTGCCGTCGTCGCACTGTTCGGAGCCGCCGGCAGGACCGGTGGTGCAGCTGCCCGCCGTGCAGGCCAGGCCGTCGCCGCAGACCGCGACGCGGCAGCCGCCGGTGCACGGGTGCGCGTTGGTCGTCAGCGCCGGGCCGGCATCGCAGGCCTCGCCGGCAGCCGCGTTGTGGTTGCCGTCGCCGCACGAGATCGCCGAGCAGTCGTCGTCGCACGCAGCCGACTCGCCGGAGCCGGGGGCGCCGAGACCGGTGTCGCAGACCTCGGTGCCGCCGGTGGGACCGGAGGTGCAGGTGCCGTCGGTGCAGAGGAAGCCGTCGCCGCAGAAGGCGAGGCGGCAGTGCGAGCCGGGCGCGCCGTCGGAGCTGACGCACGCGTCGTTGGCATCGTTGTCGGCGTCGTCGCAGTTCTCGCCGCGGGTCGCGTTGACGTCGCCGTCGCCGCAGGTCGCGACCGTGCAGTTCAGGTCACAGTCGACGGTCTCTCCGCCGCCGTCGCACTCTTCACCCGAGCCCAGTGCCGGCGCGTTCGTGTTGAACGGGTTGAAGTGGCCGTCCAGACACGCGGGTGCCGTGCAGTCGCTGTCGCAGGTGGCGGTGTTGGTCGGCACGCCGATGCCCGTGTCGCAGACCTCGCCGCGGACCGAGTTGTTGTAGCCGTCGCCGCAGAGCGCCCAGGAACAGTCGGTGTCGCAGGTGAAGGTCTCGACGCCGTCGTCGCACTCCTCGTCGTAGCCGGGGTTCTTGATGCCGTTCAGGCACAGCTCCGACAGACAGGTGTCGGAGCAGCCGTCGCCGGCGATGTTGTTGCCGTCGTCGCATTCCTCGCCGTCGGCGCCGCAGACGGCGCCGTTGCCGCAGCTCGAGGCGGTGCAGTCACGGTCGCAGCCGTCGCACGAGACGTTGTTGCCGTCGTCGCAGGCCTCGCCCGCCTGGGCCGTGCCGTCGCCGCAGTAGCCGCCGCGGTCGCCGACGGGGAAGATGCCGTCGGTGCCGTCGGTGCCGAACGACAGCGCGTGCACCGCCTCCTGGATCTGGTCGTTGAGGCCGTGGATGACGTCGTCGAGCGTGATGCGTCCGGCGAAGCGGCCGCCGGTCACGTCGGCAACCGTTCCGACGAAGCCCAGCTCTTCGATGGGCAGGTCGCACTTGCGCTTGAGCTGATCGTCCAGGCGCGGGAAGGGCTGCGCCAGGCGCTTGTCGACGCGCGCGTCGCCGACAGCCTCCACGGTCCCGAAAGGCATGACCGTGGCGCCGCAATCGAGCACGCCGCCGCCGTCGGCCAGCGCATCGTCGCGGAAGTAGCAGAACGAGCGCATGCGGGCCAGGGCGCCAACCGTCTTCTTGATCTGGCGCGCGATGTCGCCGAGGCAGCGCTCGTGGCTGGCCGGAACGGCGCCGTCGATCTGCAGGTCGAACATCTCCATGATGTGGTCGACCGCGCGGATGCCGGTGTCGACGGCGCACGCGCCGACGGCGTTCCAGTCGGCGGAGCCGCCGCACAGGTCCTCGAGGCCGAGATCGGCCGGATCGATGTCATCGGGATCCGCCTCGTCGGCGGCGTCGCACTGGTTGGTCAGCACCGCGCCGGCTTCCTCGCGAAGGAAGGCCAGACGCGCCAGACGCCGATCGGTCTCCAGGTCGCCGGTGCCGGGGCCGCCGAGCTCTTCGGGGTCGGCGCTGCAATCGACGGTCAGCGAAAGGCCATCGTGCACGCGGCGACGGATGCAGCCCATCCGGAACATCAGCGTGGTGTAGCTCGCGTCGCGCGCCAGCTCGCTGACGGACTCGCGACAGCGGATCTGTGCGGGCGTCAGCGCGTCGGCCGGGCCTGCATCGGCCAGCACAGTCAGCGCCGCCAGAGCGGCGGCCGTCATACGGGCCGCTGCGACGCTCTTCGTAGTCTTGAAAACGTGATCGTTACGCATGGTCGTCATCCCCTCACTACTCGACCACGCAAGTCGAGCTGCAACCGTCACCGTTGACGAGGTTGCCGTCGTCGCACTGCTCGCCGTCGGTCGCGTTCAGAACGTCGTCGCCGCACGTCGATGTGGTGCAGTCGGCATTGCACGCGGCCGATTCCCCCGAATCGTCGCAGTCCTCGCCCGCCGCCGCGTTGGTCGTGCCGTCGCCGCAGAACGCGAACGTGCAGTTGGCGTCGCAGCTCGCGCTGGCCACCGTCGTGTCGCACTCCTCGCCGGCGGTGTGGTTGGTGGTGCCGTCGCCGCAGGCGCGTGCGGTGCAGTTGGAGTCGCAGGTGGCGGACTCGCCCGAGTCGTCGCAGGTTTCGCCGGCCGTGGCGTTGACCGTGCCGTCGCCGCACACGCGGAACGTGCAGTTGGCGTCGCAGCCGGCGGTCTCTCCGGCGCCGTCGCAGTCCTCGCCGCGCGTCGCGTTGAGGTCGCCGTCGCCGCACGAGGCAACCGTGCAGTTGGTGTCGCAGGCGCTGGTCTCGCCGCCGACGCCCGTGCCGTTGCCGTCGCAGGCCTCGGCGTTGGTGACGATGCCGTTGCCGCAGCCGCTGGCGGTGCAGTTGCCGGTGACGCCGTCGTCGCATCCGTCGCCGTTGGTGACGTTGCCGTCGTCGCAGGACTCCCCGTCGGTGACGACGGCGTTGCCGCAGCCCGTGGGCGTGCAGTTGCCGTCGCAGCCGTCGCCGTCGACCAGATCGCCGTCGTCGCAGGCCTCACCCGTGGCGCGAGCCGGCGCCGTCACGTTCTGCGTGTTCAGCTGTCCGTCGCCGCAGTTCGCGGTGCTGCAGTCGGTGTCGCACGTGGCCGACTCGCCCGAGTCGTCGCAGTCTTCGGGCCCGCCCAGCGGACCGGTCGCGCAGGTGAATTCGTCGGTGCAGGTGAAGCCGTCGCCGCAGGTGGCCGTGATGCAGTGGCCGGTGCTGCCGAGGTTGCCGGCGGCGTTGCTGCTGGGGCAGCCGTCGTCATCGGCGGCGTTGCCATCGTCGCACGTCTCGCCGCGCGTGGCATTGAGGTCGCCATCGCCGCACGAGGCCGCGGTGCAGTTGAGATCGCACGGAATGCTCTCGCCGGCGTCGTCGCAGATCTCGCCGCTGTCGGTGACCGCGTCGCCGCAGAACGGAAGCTGGCAGGCGCCGCGCAGGCTGGGCCCGGTGCCGTCGCCGCAGGCGTCGGGCGTGTTCGAGTCGTTCGCCGGTCCGGTGTCGCACTGTTCGCCGGCGGCATTGTTCAGCGTGTTGTCGCCGCACTGCGAGGGCGTGCAGTTGTCGTCGCATGCCGGGGACTCGCCGGCATCGTCGCAGATCTCGCCCCAGCCCAGGTTGATCTCGCCGTTGCCGCACACCTCGACGATGCAGGTCGGCGAGCAGCCGTCCTCGGCGGCGTTGTTGCCGTCGTCGCACTCCTCGCCGAGCAGGTCGAGCGGGCTGCCGCCGTCGATGGAGCCATTGCCGCAGGAGGCCGTGGAACAGTCACGATCGCAGCCGTCGTTGCTCTCGTTGTTGCCGTCGTCGCAGGCTTCGCTGCCGTTGACCGTGCCGTCGCCGCAGTAGCCGTCGGTCGGATAGATCTGGCCCATCACCGTGTAGATGGACTCGGCGATGCGGTCGTTGAGCGAGTCGTAAACGTCGTCCAGAGTGACGCGGTCGACGAAACCGCCGCCGGAGTGATCGGGCGTGGTGACGTCGAAGCCGAGATTGTAGAGGTTGACGTCGCACGGTCCGCGCAGCGCGACGCCGAGGTTCTCGATGGGAACCTGCAGGCGCTTGTCGGCGCGCAGCAGAAGCGTCGATTCGAAGTTGCCCGGCGGCGTGATGTTGGCGTCGCAGTTGTAGAAGCCGCCGCCGTCCTGGATCAGATCGTCGCGCTCGTAGCACTTGGAGCGCCACAGCATCAGCTCGAAGACGGTGCTGCGGGCGCGGTGTGCAGCGACGCTGTGACACAGCTCTTCCTCGCCGCTGACGGGAATCGCCGGCGGCTGCAGGTCCAGGATCTCGCTGATCGAATCGGCGGCAGCCTTTCCCAGATCGGCCACGCATTCACCGACCTCGGTCCACTCCGTGAGCGAGCCGCACGTCGTCGATGGATCGAGGACGTCGGCTGGATCGACGTCGAGATCGACATTGAGGCTGTCGCAGATCTGCGTCAGCCGCTGTCCGATGCGCGTGCGCACCTGCAGATGACGATCCAGGCGTCGATCGACGCCGGCATCGCCGGTTCCGCTGCCGCCCATCGCGGTGGTGTCGGCCTGACAGTCGGTTCCCACGTCGATCGAGCCAAGGATTTTCTGATGAACGCACGCCGTGCGTGCGCGCATGATGCCGACGGCGGCAACGCGCGCGCCTCGACCCAAGATGTCGCGACACTGGATCTCCGTCGTCGTGAGCGCGCCGGCTGGTGTGGCCAGCAGCACAACCGCGCTCGTCAGTGTCAGAGCCGCAACCGACGCCAGCGACCGCTGCCGACGACAAGCGTGCAAACTATCCTTCTTCATTGTGCCCCTCGCTGCGCAATGTCTCCCACCCCGGCAATGACGAACCGCAGGCAAAACGATCGCCTACGCTGGCGCCCGACGGGCGCGCCATCGAAGTCCTTAACAAGGGCTTACAGGGTCAAGGCCCCCCAAAGGCCTCAATGGGGCAGAGAACTAACAAGAGGCCCGCCGCTACGTCAACGGAAATGACGGCACAATCTTTACTTACGCGTCGACCACGGGCGCATGGGGGAGACAGGACTTGCGTCAACGACGGCGAAAGAGGCGCCTCCACGGGGCTGCATCTTCGTCTTCTGCTCTCTGGTCGACGACGCCTTTCGACAGCGCGTCGCGCGCCGCGGGAGCCTCCATTGCGCCAAGGGCCTGGGCAGCGCGCGCCCGGACCAGGAGGTCGAAGGCGTTTAGATAAGTCTCGAAGAGAGACTGCAGCGGCTGCTCGGTGCGGGCGGCGGCGTGCGTTGCGGCGTACGACTGCAGCCGCAGGAATAGCCCGGCCAGATGATGGCGTAACGCATCGCGCCGCGCCGGCGCAGGCCCATCACGCAGGCTGGCGGCAAGCATGGGAATGACGCCTGTCTCATTCTGAATCATGCGCTCCAGCTCGGAGGAGCAGTCCTCGCACTCCAGCCACGACAGCACGACATCGGCATCATCCAAGTCCTCCTGCGCAGGAAGGCCCGACCGCAGCAGGTCCGTCCAGCCGATGGACGGGCAAGCGCGCGAGGTCGGCTGGTCGCAGGATCGGATAGGACCGGCGCGCAGCTTCCAGCGATTGACGACCGAGCGCGGCCCCAGAGATGCGCGGAAGCATTGGCCTTCCGTCAGCGCGCGGCGGAACGCGACGTGCGCCTGCATGAGATTGTGCGCTGGCAGCGCCGGCGCGTGCTCGAGGCCGAGCAGATGTCCGAGCCCATGCGCCAGCGATTCGGGCTGGGCCGCCGCTCCCACCACCACCACGGCCTCGGCCGTGCAGGCGACGGCGCCGGCAGGCCACCGCGGCAGATAGAGGATGACGACGACGCCAGTCCCGCTCAGCCCTGCCTCGGTCATCGCCTGCGCGAGCGCCGCGCAATCGCCGCCGCTGGCCGCGACCGCGGCCTCCTTCCACGATGACGCAGTGCTCTCGTCGATCGGCAGCTCGACGACGCGCGCGTCGGCCAGGGTCGTCAGTCCGCAGCCGCTCTGATTCAGGAGCATGTCGGCGACGGCGAGCTCCAGGTGCACGCGGCGGGCGACGTCGGTTCGTTCGGGCTCTTCAGCCGCAATGGCGATACGGAGCGGCAGCGGCACCGGCGGTCCGTCGAGCCGCAGCTCGAGCCGCTCGCCGACGGCGCTCGTCCAGCCGGTCTCGGCGATGCTGACCGACGGCGATGTCGGCGGCGCCACCGACATCGCAACGGGGGTGGGCCCGGCTCGGCGGCCTGCGCCCTCGTCGCGGCGCGAACCGCCTGCGCTCGTCGCCGGCAGCGGACCGATGTTCTGCAGGACCACCGCGTCGTCGTGCGAAAGCACGGCGATCTCGGAGGGACAGCCGTCGGCGGCGAGGAGATTGCCTGCGTAGATCGCGTCCCTGGAGCGCCACAGCTCGCCGCCGGTGCAGCCGTCGTCACGCCGGCCGTGCAGCAGCACCACCGCCTCGTCGTCACCGTCGTTGCCGGCGAGGAGGATGCGGTCGGTGCGCGGCCTCTGCACCGGGCACGGCTGCAGGCGAAGCTCGTAGCGGTCGCGTGCCAGCGTGACCTCGCCCGCCATCTGCGTGACGGTCAGCCGCAGCCGCGCGGGGATCGTGAAACCGGGAGGACGAGCGGCCTGCCCTTCCCATTGCGGCTCGCCCTCTTCGTGCGCCTCCGGGGTAGGCCTGGTTGCCGGTGCCGGAGGCGCGGCGGGCTTCGTCGCCGGCGCGGGCTCCTGCGACGCCGCCGCGGAAGGCGCCGGTGCCGCCGCGGCCTCCGCCATCGGCCCCGCGGAATGCGGCTTCTCCGCCGCGGACGCCGCCGGCGCCGCCGCGGCTGCGGCCGCAAGGCGCAGCTCGCGAGCGTCGACGTGCATTGCCAGACGCAGCCGCGGCGGCCGCTCGTCGGAGAGCCGGGAAGCGCCGCGAAGCCACGTCGTACCGGCCCCGATCTCGACGGCAGCGGGCGGCGAGCCGGCAGCGGGACCTTCGATGCGCATGGATCCGGCGCGCTCGCCCGCGGCTTCGATGCGCATGGTCACTCGCGCGAAAGCATCGCCTTCGAGGTCGATGCGAACGTCGATGTCCGCGTCGGCCGCACAACGGCTGCAGCAGTCGCGCACGCGGCAGCCGATCACGATGGCGTCCGGCGCCAGATCGACGCGCGCGGCGTCATGGACGCAGACGTCGCGCGTGACGGTGGCAGCCTCGGCGTGGCCGGGTCCGCACGGAGGCACCGCCGTCTGCGCGACCACGGCCGCGCACAGCGCGATGCCTCCGCGCCGGATGGTCGCGAGCAGCGCCCGCCGACGAAGCCGGGGGCCTCGATGGGGTCCGCCCGCCCTCATGAACGTTCTCGCCTCTGGCCGCGACGAGATTTGCCGGTTGATGCCCGCGTGGTCTTGTGAGCTACTAGGCCGCTCAGGAACCGGGACACACCGCCGTCCTCTTCCAACATCTGTCGGAGCCTTGCGAACCGAATGACGAGCATCGAGTTTCTCGGCCACAGCGGCCTTGCCATCCGCCATGGGGCCCAGCTTCTGCTGTGCGATCCCTGGATGTCGAAGAAGGGAGCCTACAACGCAAGCTGGTTCCCCTACCCTCACTATCCGCACGACGACCTGTCTGCGCTGCATTCGCCGGCGGCCGTCTACCTCTCGCACGAGCACCTCGACCACTACGACCCCGAGTTCATGGAGGCCATCGACCGCGGCGTGCCGATCATCACCGGACGCACGTTCAAGAAGCGGTTCCTCTCCAAGCTGCGCAAGAGCGGTTTCACGAACATCATCGAGCTCGACAACTTCGAAAGCTACGAGATCGCGCCCGGCCTGATTATCAAGGTCGACACGCCGACATTCCACTGTCCGCCGCACTGGTTCGATTCCTGCGCGTTGATCGAGGCCGACGGCTACAAGATCTTCAATCTCAACGACTGCAACCTCGCGCTGCCCGTGGCCGACATCCGCGCGATGGGCATCGACGTCATGCTCGCGCAGGCCTCGCCGGCTATCTGGTATCCTCTCGTCTACACCACCTACGATGAGCCCAAGAAGCGCGAGCTGCGCGCTGCGCGCCGGGAGTCGGCGATCCAGTCCTTCCTCACCTCGGCGAAGGCGATTCAACCGCGCCTGGCCATCCCGTTTGCAGGTCCGCCGATCTTCTTCGATCCGGCGCTGGCCGAGCATTTCGTCGGGCCCGACAGCATGTTCCCGACCGCGCCCGTCTCCGAGAAGCTGCTGCGACACGAGCACTCCAGCATAGCCACGCTGACGCTGAAGCCGGGGGACGTGCTCGAGATCCGCGAGCGCGGCGCCGCCGACGAGTTCACGGTCCGGCCCACGCCCGCCTACATCGACTTCGACTACGAGCGCGACCGCGTCGCCTACTACGAGAAGCATCGGGCCGAGAAGGAGAGGATCGTCGCCGACGTGCTGGCCGCGATTCCCGATCCGGCGCCCGGGCTGTTCGAGCGCTTCCGCCGCCACTTCCTGCCCTTCCTCAAGGGGCACCCGTACTTCGTCGAGAACATCGACATCCGCCTGCGCTTCCGCGTCGACGGGCCCGAAGGCGGCGACTGGATCGTGGACTTCCGGACCCAGCCCAAGCCCGAGCTGGTCTACGAGTACGACGGCGAGCACTGCCACTACACGTTCGACATGAGCTCGAAGCTCATCGGGCAGGTGCTGTCGGACGAGATGTCGTGGGAGGATGCGTTCCTGTCCCTGCGCTTCCAGGCGCACCGCGATCCCGACCGCTACAACCAGCACCTGTTCACGCTCTTCAAGATGAGCGACTCGCGCGCGCTGCAGGCGATCCAGAAGGCCGAGACGGCCGACCGCTCCAACGAGACGTTCCGCCTGGCCGCCGAGGGCTGCGTCTACGAGGTGCAGCGATACTGCCCGCACGGCGGCTCCGACCTGTCGGAGGCCGACGTCGAGAACGGGCACGTGATCTGCCCGGGTCATCACTGGCGCTTCTCCTTGAAGGATGGCAGCTGCGCCAACGCCGAAGGCCGCATCCTGGTGCGCAAGCTGTCGGAGGACGAGGCCAGGGAAGCGGTCGCCGCGGCCAAGGTCTGACGGCGGCACCGTCGACATGTGCGGCCGTTTCGTCCTTCACACGCCCGGTGAAGCGCTGGCGCGCCATTTCGGTGCCGTGCTCGACGAGCTCTCGCTGCGTCCGCAGTACAACATCGCTCCCACCCAGGACGTCGTCGTCATCCGCGTCGAGGATGGCGAGCGGCGGCTGCGCACGCTGAGGTGGGGCCTGGTCCCGTACTGGGCCAAGGACGCGGCGATCGGGCAGCAGATGATCAACGCGCGCTGCGAGACCGCGGCGCAGAAGCCGGGGTTTCGCGAGGCGCTGCGGCAGCGGCGCGCGATCGTGCCCGCCGACGGTTTCTACGAATGGAAGAAGCAGGGCCGCGCCAGGCAGCCCTACTACTTCCACGCGCGCGACAACTCGCCGCTGGCCATCGCGGCGCTGTGGGAGCGGTGGAAGTCCAGGGACGGCCAGCGCCTGGAGACGTGCTGCCTCCTGACGACGTCGGCGAACACCCTGGTCGAAGGCATCCACGACCGCATGCCGGTGCTGCTGCGACCGCAGGATTACGCGCTGTGGCTCGATCCGGCCGTCACCGACCCCGAAGCCGTCGCGCCGCTGCTGGCGCCGGCCGACGACCAGCAGCTGGTCATGTATCCCGTCGATTCGTGCGTGGGCGACGTGCGCAACGACGACGAGCGCAACATCGCGCGCGCCGACACCGGCGAGCTTCCGCTGTTCAACCGCTGAGCCGCCGCAGGCTGCCGGCTCCTCATCCCTGCGCGCTCAGCCGTGCGGCTGCCCGTCCGTGCCTCAGTCCTCGCGTGCCACCCGCCGCATGAGCTCGCGGCGCATGCGCTCGACGTGCGATCCCTCCCAATAGTAGCGGCGGCATTCGGGACATCGATGCATGGGCTCGCCGGTCGGCGCGCCGGGCGGCAGATCGGCGCCAGCGGAGGCTGCGGGCACGGGCTCCAGTCGCACGTTGCAGCGACTGCATCGAGTGAACACTGCCGCTCCCAGACGAAGGCCGAACCGCGCGGCAACCTCCTCCACCTGCGCGAGCGGCTTGTCCGCCTCGACGAGGAGGACCTGCGGCAGCCGCCACTGCGACGGCAGCCGGCGATCGCGCGTCAGCAGGATGCGGCCTTCGTCGTAGCAGCGGCGGGCGAGCGCGGCATCGCCGGCGTTGGGGTCGCACGCGGTGTCGTAGCCGAGCATCCGAAGCCACCGCGCAAGCCCCACCAGCATGGCATCGGCAAGGAAGCGCGGAGGCGAGCCGCTGGCAATGTGCGGCATCTGCGCGTCCAGGCCTGCACGCGCGCCGCAGGTGCAGTCGATCGTGCGTCCGAACTGGAACAGCCCGGCGTCGTACTCGAGCCCGCAGCCGGGGCAGCGCACGGCCATGCTGCGATGATGCAGCCGGCGGGACGGACAGGCGAGCCCGCACTGCTGGCCCCGCCGCGTGCCCGTTCTTTCCACGCGGCCGCGCGCGCGTGTCGTCAGGCGCCGCCGGCGCCGGTGCGCGTATTCGGAAGCAGCGCGCGAATCTCCTCGACGACCGCCTCGGGCTTTTCGACCTGCAGGTAGTGGCCGGCCTGCGGCACCAGCCGCAGCGTCGAGCCCGGCACGTCGCGATGCAGCCTCTCGGCGGCGTCGCGACGAAACGCCGAATCTGCCTGCGCCAGTATCCGCACCGGCTGGCGGATCGTCGGATACTGCGGGCTCTGCGCAGCCAGATACTCGCGGGACCCCATCGTCTCGTTGGCGATGCTCGTGGTGACCTTCGGGGTCGACCACGCGCGCAGGCGCAGGTCGACGAACCCCGGGGGCGGCGGGCGCTCGCCGAACTGCTGGGCAATGCCCGCGGTGATGGGGTCGCGCATCGCATCGGCGCCGAGGAGGCGCGCAAGGCCGGTGCCGAGCCCGGGCAGCGCCAGCACGCGGAGCAACGCCGTCGGCTCGCGCGACGGCTCGTACGTGGCGCTGTCGACGATCACATACCCGCGCACCGACGGCGGCTTGCGCACCGCCATCGCCAGCGCCGTCGAGCCGCCATAGGAATGACCGGCCACGACGACGTCCTTCAGTTCCAGCGTCTCGATCAGCTCCAGCGCCAGATCCGCGTTGTGGATCAGCGAGTAGTCGCCCGTCTCGCCGCTGAAGCAGTTGCCCGGCCGGTCGTAGGCGACGATGTGCGCCTCGCCGAGCAGTCGCCGGACGACCGGCGCCCAGTCTTCGAGACAGCCGGGCGAGCCGTGGATGAGGAGCACGTCGGGCCCTTCGCCATGTTCGAGCACTCGCAGCGGCACGCTTGCAACGGTCACGTGACGCCCCTCGAAACCCGGCGGAATGGTCAGATCGGGACGGTAAAGCCAACCGGAGATCCCGAGCGCCGCCGCCGAAAGCAGCACGAAAAAGACCGCCAGAAAGACGACTCTTTTCATGCGCGTGTTGTGCTCGCGCCTTGCCCGTTGCGCAAACGTGCACGGCAACCGCGATGCCGGCTGCGACGAGGGCGGCGACGGTCGAGCGATCAGGCCGGCTTGCGCGCCGTGACCACCTTCGAGACCAGGTGCGGCGCCGACTCGATCACCTCGAAGCCGCACTCGTTCAGCATCGCGGCGAGATCGTCGCGCAGGTAGCCCTTGTAGTAGGGCTCGTGGTAGCCGTTCGGGAATGCGTAGAGCGCATCTGCCAGCTCGGCGCTGTCGCTGAGCTGGGCCGAGTCGCAGACCACCAGCGTACCGCCCGGGCGCAGGACGCGCGCGATTTCGCGCGCGACGTCGCGCCGCACGCGCGCCGGCAGCTCATGGAAGAGATAGAGGCTGGCCACGGCATCGAAGAAGCCGTCCGCCCATGGCATGCGTGCCGCGTCTTCGGCCGTCAGCGTCACGTCCAGCTGCGGATCGAGCATGCGGCGCGCGTGGCGGATGTAGAACGGGCTCATGTCCAGTCCGTACAGACGCGCCTGCGGCAGCGCCTGGCCGAGCTGGCCGAGAAAACGGCCGGTGCCGCACGCGACGTCGAGGATGCGCGGGCGCCTGCGGGCGCGGACGGCATCGACGACCGGCGGAATGGCCATGCGTCGCATGACGTCGGCGGTGCCGCCAAACAGGAATTCGACCGATGCATCGTAGATTCGCGCCGAGCGCTCGCTGAGCCAGCCATCGCTCTGCCAGTGGAACGTGCGCCGGTAGTAGCGCGGGTACGTTTCCGGCCGCGCCTGCGCGGGAAGATCGTCGTAGCGGCCGAGATAGCTGCGCAGCAGGACGCGCGGCAGCTCGAGCAGCGCCTCCGGCATGCACCGCAGGTATTCGAAGGCCGGGAACTGATGGAGAAGCCGGCGCGGGTAGTAGCCAGCGCGAGCATTGGCGAGATCCTTCTGCAGCAGCTGCTCGAAACGCGCAGCGAGAATGCGGGCCGTGGCCGCCTGCAGCGTCGCGGCCCCCGGCTGCAGGAGCCGGCGCCAGAGCGCGTAGCCGAGCCCCGTGCCGACGGCCAGCCCACGGTGGCGCCACACGTGCAACGCTTCCTCGGCTGTCTGCGCAAGTCCTCGCGAGGGGTGCATGTTTCCGGCGTTCATCGCGCAGAAGTTAGCACGCGTCTCCAATCCGATGTGTTGCCCGCAAGGCTGGTCGCGAGCGGCCGTCGCTCGCGTTCGCGGGCTGATGCGCAGGGACGCCACTCCGACAGGTGAGCCGGCAATGGCGGCGGGCAGCCGCGGCCAGCAATGACCGATCGATCAATACCACCGCAGATTCCGGCATTTCCCACTGCCACCGTATTGCTGACAGACATGTTCAGTGTCCCAAGTGGTTCTAGTCGGAGCGTAAGGACGGCGAACTGTCGCGGTCTGCGATGCATCCTTCCCATCGCTGCCTTACCAAGCTCGCTTCCAGGGGGATGTGTCCAATGACCACATTGCCAGCCACCGCTTTCGCAGCCGCCCTGGGTGTTGCCGTGACGTTCGCGGCGGCTCCGGCCGCTGCCCTTCCCGCGTCCCATACCCTCTGCCGCGATGCCATCGCCAAGTCCTCCGCGAGCTACGCCAAGGTGGCCACGCGCATCGCCCAGTCGTGTCACAAGAAGCGCAGCTCGGGCACGGTCATGATCGCCGTCGACTGCAACGACGTCGACGCCGCCGATCTCGGCAACAAGCTCGAGGACAGCCGCGAGAAGATGCGAGCCGCCGTCGTCAAGGCGTGCGGCAGCTACACCGCCGTGCTGGCGCAGTATCCTTCGTGCCCGGCGCCCGCCCAGCATGTCGACGATGGCGGCGCCAGCGACGGCATCGACGACTTCAGCGAAGCCGCCGTGTGCCTTGCCGCTCTCATCGATGCGGGCATCGAGGACTGGTCCTCGGATTCGATGGGCAGTCCTGCGCAGACGCTGGAAGGCGACGAGCTCCAGTGCCAGCGCATGGCGGGCAAGTTCTCCTCGCGACTGCTGCTGCGCATCATGAACGAACGGCGCTCCTGCCAGAACGACAGCGACCAGGGCGGCGGCGACGCCGAATACGTCTGCGACGACGCGGATCCGCGCGACCGCATCGCCGAAGCGGCGGACCAGCTCGAAGACAAGATTGCCGCGCACTGTTCGACCGCCACGCTTTCGGAGATCGGCGCCTGCGGCGACGAGACGGCCGAGCTGCAGAGCTGCGTGGCCGCCAGCGCCGATGACAACGGATCGGCGCTCATCCGCAACGCCTATGGCCTGGACGGCGCGGCGAGCACGACCACCACGATGATCGGGCCCACGACCACGCTCGGCGAGACCACGACGACGCTGCCCGGCTCCGGCTGCGGCGAGACCGCGCCCGCGTGCAACGGCAGCTGTCCCTCCGGCCAGGAATGCTATGCCACCGGCAACGGCTGCGCGTGCAAGGTGTCGGGCTCGGGCGCGTGCGCGCCGGCGACGATCCACCGCTCGGTCAACTCGCGGTATTCGGATCCGCCCACCGTCACCCAGTTGACGGCGGGCTGGTCGGGCGGCGCCAACGTCATGGATTTCCCCGACGGTGCCGGCGACACCATCGACGTCGACTGCGACGAAAACTGCGAGAACTGCCAGATCTCCTTCAACGTCGAGCCCGGCGCGTCCACCTCCAACTGCCGCTGCACCTCCGATCCGCAGCAGACGTGCACGGTCCTGAACGGCTCCGATCCCGACAGCTGCGGGACGCTCGACCCGACGTGCCGCTGCTACTTCGGCTCGCCGCTGGCGATCTCCTCGGGCGGCATTCCGGTGTGCGTGGCGATCCGCATCCGCGAGGACTACACCGGCACGATGAACCTTCGAACGGGTGAGCGTTACGATACGATTTCGGTGGCGGCCATCGCGCACCTCGGAGCCGATTCGTTCGCACCGTGCCCGACCTGCGATGGCGACGACGTCGCCAACGACGGGATGCGCAACGGCACCTGCTCGAGCAGCAACGCCTCATGCGACGTCAACGGCGACCACGCCACGTTCGGCCCCACCAGCAACGACTGCCTGCCGTCGGCGGCAACCAACATCAGCGGCGCGGGGCTGCTCATCAAGTTCGATCTGGCGACCGGGCCGCTGAGCCTGACCGCGCAGCTGCCGTGCGACACGCCGCAGGGCGCGCTGTGCCCCTGCCGCGTCTGCACGGGAAACGGCTCGCTGGGTTGTTCGAACAATGCCGATTGCGAGGCTGCCGGGGCCGGCGTCTGCACGGCCGGCGGCGGCGCCGGCGTTCAGCCCAACACCTGCGACGGCTTCCAGTGCGGCGCCGACGGCTTCTGCACGATCGGTCCGGTCGTGACCTACTGCGACGGCGCGGTGCATCCCGATGGCCGCGGCTTCATCCCGTGCCAGAACGACGTCGACTGCCAGGCGCGCTCCGCCGGCGCGTGCATGCTGTTCGAGCTGGCCCGATGCGTGCCCGATCCGATCGTCTCCAGCGGCCATCCGGACGTCTACAATCCACAGAGCTCGACGATCTTCTGCGTCACGCCGACCGCCAACCCGGCGGCCAACATCGGCGCGGGCCTTCCCGGCCCCGGCGTGCTCGACCTGGACTTCGACATGGACGTCCGCTGCCAGAGCGACCCGTCGCTGGTCTATCAGTTCCCGAACGGCGCCAACTGTCAGGCCGTGGCGACCACGACGACGCTGCCGCTTCCGAGCTGCGAAGATGCCGCCGCACCGGTGTGCGGCGGCCTGTGCCCGGCGGGCCAGGTCTGTACCGACACCGGTGGCCTCTGCCAATGCGCCGGGGAACCGCTGCCGTCGTGCGAGCAGACGGCCTCTCCGATCTGCGGCGGCATCTGCGCAGGCGGCCAGATCTGCGTCGACAACGGCGGCACGTGCGCGTGCCGGCCGACGACGCTGCCGCAGTGTGGCGATGCCGCGACACCGACCTGCGCCGGCTTCTGTCCCACCGGCGAACTGTGCTCGCAGGTGGGCAACGAGTGCGCTTGCGGCTCGGTCGGCGTGCCCACGTGCGAAGCGGCGTCGGTGCCGGTGTGCGGCGGTCTGTGCGACGTCGGCCAGGTCTGCACGAACGTCGGCGGCTTCTGCGGATGCCTCGGCGTGCTGCCCTCGTGCGCCGAAGCGACGGCGCCGATCTGTGCCGGCGGCTGCGCGGTCGGTGCGGTCTGCCAGGACGTCGGCGGCGGATGCCAGTGCGTGGTGCAGGGGCCGTAGCGGACGCTGTCCATGCGACGCATGCTGCACGCGTGGCACCCTGACATCTGCTGAGCCGGTGCTCCGCCCGCGGCGTGATTGAAGTCGTCTTCAGTCGCGCAACGCAATATTTCGCGCGTTCCACCTCGAAAAAGCGTGCTTCGCCCTTTTCGAGCGGCGCACCTGCAGCTAAGGTGCGGCCTGCAACGAGCCTTGGGGGATCTTGGCTCGCAGGGGGAATTCATGAAGCTTCGCCGTTCGACGGCAGGTCGCCGCTGCGGCCGCGCCCATCTTCCGACCGGCTCGCGCCACTGCGGCGTGCCGTTCTTCGTTGCCGGCGCCATCGTCGTCATGCTCACCGCAGCACCCGCCGGCATCGCGCACGCCAAGTGCGATCCGCTCGACGGGCAGGTGGCGTTCGCCGAAGAATGCGACGACGGCAACCTCGACGACAACGACGCCTGCACCAGCGACTGCCTCTGGAACGTGTGCGGCGACGGCAAGGCCTGCACCGGCACCGGCACCCCCGGCTCCGAATGCGGCACCGATGGCCCGACGCTGCTCGAGCAGTGCGACAAGGGGGCCGAAGCGGCGACGTGCGACGCCGATTGCACCCTCGTTCAATGCGGCGACGCCTATCCGAACCTTACGGCGGGCGAGGAGTGCGACGACGGCAACGGCAAGAGCGACGACGGCTGCAAGAACGACTGCCACCGGGGACGCGACGAGCAGCTTCTGGCGCTGGACGCGCTGAAGGCCGCGTCGCTGGTGCCGGTGGAGGTCTGGTTCGAGAACGGCATTCCGACTTCGGTCTCGATGCAGGTCCCGCTCGGCGCGGCGGCCGACGATCCCGTGGCTGGTGCGCTCTCCTTCCTGGTCGAGTTCGCGGCGCTCTATCGCATCGAGGATCCGACGCGCGACCTGTTCCTGGACCGCGTCTCGATGGACCCCGAGCTCATCTCGGTACGGTTCGGGCAGAGGGTCGGCGACGTGCCGTTTCGGGGCGGTGAGATCGCCGTCTTCCTGGATGCGGCCGGTGAGGTGGTCGGAACGCACGGACGCTGGCACGTCGATCTGCCGGCGACGGCCGAGGAGCCGCTGCTGCAGCCGGAGGAGGCCGAGGCTGCGGCGATCGCCGATGTCACCACGCTCTCGGACACCGCCACGGCGGCCGCCACCAAGCTCGTCTACTACGACACGGGCTTCGTGCAGGGCGAGCCCTCCACTCCGCGTCTGTGCTGGCGAGTGGTGCTCGGCGGCGAGCGCGAGCAGGACGGCGGCCGCACCATCGCCGACTACTACGTCGACGCCTTCACCGGCGAGATCGTCTGGATCCTCGATCGCGAACAACGCGCGCGCGACTTCGACCTGAGCACGGCCAACGGCGACACGTCCATCAGCTGCTGGGACACCTGGGATGATCCGACCACACAGTGGTTCACCGAAAGCGGACGCACGCGCGCCTACCGCGGCGGCGATGCCGATGGCGATGCCATGTGGGCACTGACCAACTCCACCTACGACTGGTGGCTGCGAACCTACGGCCGCCGAAGCTGGGACGGCAGCGACGAGCAGGTCGAGGTGTACGCGCACGTCGGCGGCGCCCCCAATGCGTTCGCGCTGGACGACTGCCTGAAGTTCACGAACGGGATGTTCTCGACCGACGTCTACGCGCACGAGTTCGCGCATGGCATCGACCACGAAACCGCCGAGCTCGACTATCAGTTCCAGAGCGGTGCCGTCTCCGAATCCCTCGCCGATTTCTTCGGCGTCGCGGTGGCCGGGTTCGACAACTGGTATTTCGGCGAAGGCACCGCCGCGGGCGGGACGTGCACGGGCGGCCCCGCCGGCGCCGCGCGCAACCTGTCCGACCCTCCGACGTGCGGGGCGGTTCCGAACGTCATGGGCGGTCCGCCCGTCCCCGACCCCGACCACATGTCCGCCTTTCGCCGCATCGCGCTCGACAACGGCGGCGTGCACACGAACTCCGGCATCCTCAACAAGGCGTTCTTCCTCATCGCCGACGGCGGCACGCATCGCGGAATCACCATTCCGCCCGATCTCGGCCGCAGCCTGACCGCGTTCTACCTGTATCGGACGCTGACGCAGCGCCTGACGGAGGAGTCGCAGATCATCGACGTGCGCAACGAGTTCCTCAACGCCATGCGTGGCGTCGGCGATGCTCGTCCGCCGGCGATCATGTTCAGCCTGACCGCGCTGTGCCGCGTCCGCAATGCATTCGCGGCGGTCGGCCTGGCGCCGACCGCCCTGGACACGGACTGCGACGGCACGCCCGACACCGCCGACCCCGACACCGACGACGACGGCGTTCCGAGCTCGCGCGACAACTGCGACGGGATCGCCTCGGCCGACCAGACCGACTCGGACGGCGACGGCGCCGGCGACCTGTGCGACGCGGACAATGACAGCGACGGCATCTGTGATTTCGCCGGCCCTGCGCTGGCCGGCACGCCGGGGACGACGATGGGATGCCAGCGCGCGCCCTCCGGCCGTGACAACTGCCGCAGCATGCCCAACGTCGACCAGCGCGACTTCGACAACGACGGCACCGGCGATGCCTGCGAGGACAGCGACGGTGACGGCGTCTTCGACAACCGCGACAACTGTCCGACGCTGGTGACGGCGGTGCGCACGGACGCCGACAACGACGGCACCGGCGATGCGTGCGATCCCGATGACGACAACGACCGCATCTGCGATCAGAACGGGCCGGAGCCGGCCGGCCCCGGCGCCCTCGCCGGCTGCAACCGCGGCACGTGGAGCATCGACACCTGTCCGAACCGATGGAACGCGATGGATCAGGGCGATGCCGACGGCGACATCCTCACGTGCAACGACCCGCTGCCCTCGTCGCACCGCAGCTTCGGCTGCGGCGATCACTGCGACAGCTGTCCGGCCGTCTTCAACGACTCGCAGACCGATCTGGACCGTGACGGGACCGGAGACGCGTGCGACGACGACGATGACGGCGACGGCGTGCCCGATGCATCCGACAACTGTCCGACCGTGCGCAACGCGGTGCAGAACGACCTCGACGGCGACGGATACGGCACCGCATGCGATCCGGACGACTGGGCCGTGCTGCGCGACACGCAGGGGACGCTGGTGACCGGCCTGCTCGGCATGGACGGCCAGACGCCCCTGGAGATCCGGTTCCCGTCCTGCGACGAGCTCGACTGCACCTCCTGGCTGTCGCCGACGATCGAGCGACGCCTCCTCTTCGAGCTGCCCTCGCCCATGCGCGTGCAGATCATCGACGATGACGGCAAGGTCGTGGCCAAGTCGGACGCCGATCTGAATCCGACGCTGCGCTTCGTGCCCGATCCGCAGTGGTACTACGTGCCGCCCGCCATCGTGCCGATCGGCGCCGCCACGCGCGCGCACGCCGAGCGCGCGCTGCGCAGTGCCTCGCCGCCGCCCTACGTCGGCAAGCAGTACACGCTTCGCATCTTTCCCGGAAAAGACGCGTCGCCGACCATCGGCGCTTCGTTCGCGATCGGATCGCTGCAGGCGCAGCGGTGCGCGCCGGCGCCGGTGGAGACGTGCAAGCTTTCGATGCAGCCGGGCGATTCGTCGCTGGCCGTCAGGAAAAGCGCCAAGGGCAGCCGCAGGATCGTGTGGAAGGTGGCCGCCGCGTCGGCCGCCGAGCCCGACGACTTCGGCGATCCCACGGCGGGCGGCAGCTACGCGCTGTGCTTCTACGAAGAAGACACCGCGCTGCCGCACCTGGTGGCCGAGCTGCTGGTGCCCGGCGGCGGCCAGTGCGGCGACAGGCCGTGCTGGAAGAGCACGCGCACGGGCAAGACCGGCCAGGGCTGGCACTTCAGCGACAGCGCCGGAAACCACGACGGGATTCGCACGATCGGTTTCCGCAGCGGCAGCGACGGCGAGTCCGTACTGATGATCAAGGCCAGCGGATCCGATGTTCCGGTGCCACCGCTGCCCGCCATGCTGCCGATGCGCGTGCAGTTGCAGGCAAGCGACGGCGCCTGCTGGCAGGCCACCTACCTGCCGGGGTCGGCGGAGGTCAACGACGAAACGACGCTGCAGGCCGCGGGGGATTGAGGATGTCCGCTGCCAGAGCCCGAAACGTGCGCACCGACTGCGGCGCTCTGGCGCTGCTCCTGGCGATGGTGGCGGGGCCGGCGGCCGCCGCGACCAAGACGTATGAGCCGTGCCCGGATGCCTCCTACGTCCTCTCCTCCGGCGCCGTCTTCGAAGAGGACGCCACCAGCGACACCATCACCGTCGAAGACGGCACCGTCTCGCTCGGCGACTCCTGCCCCGGATCGGCCGCCGCCAAACTGCGTATCAAGGCAGGCCGCACCAAGACGGTCATTCGCGCGGCCTGGGACGCCTGCGCCGGCAAGATCGGCAAGGTGCGGCTCAAGCTGGCCATCGATCGGCCCACGTGCGAGCGGGTCACCGGCAAGATCGGCTACAGGGATCCCTCGGGCGTCACCGCGCGCGTGCCGGTCGCCGCCACCGCCGATGTCGGCGACTCCATCCGCATCGGCGCCTTCAACGTGCAGTTCCTGCCGAGCACGGTCTTCCAGAAGCCGCTGGACCACGCCGACAAGATCGCCAAGCGCATCGTCGAGAGCGGCTACGACTTCATCGTCCTGAGCGAGGTCTTCGATGACGAGGCCGGAGAGCGGTTTCGCGAGCTTCTCGGCAATCCGGTCTCCGGCAGGCCGGCGCACTACCCGCACCACATCTCCGAGCTGGACGGCGACACAGTGCTCGCCGAGCAGAGCGGGCTGGCCATCTTCAGCAAATTTCCGTTCATCAACGTCCTCTCCGCCGGATGCGACGGGTCGAGCTGCGACGGTGACTGCATCGGAAGCGCCTGCGGCAACGTCGTCTTCCTGACCTACCATGAGTGCGACGACACGGCCTGGCCGTGGGACATCGGCGACTGCGACGCCGACAAGGGCATGGCCTACGCCCGCCTTCGCAATCCCGTCACCGGCACCGTCTACAGCGTGCTGTGGACGCACACGCAGGCGTCGTACCCTGGCGCCGACACGCCGAG
The DNA here is from genome assembly GCA_035626395.1 of Candidatus Limnocylindrales bacterium. Lineage (NCBI taxonomy): Bacteria > Bacillati > Chloroflexota > Candidatus Limnocylindria > Candidatus Limnocylindrales > Candidatus Limnocylindrales bacterium. The sequence goes on from DASPNR010000023.1 coordinate 141,193, forward strand.
CGACGAGCAAGCGCACGTCGAAACGCGCAAGCAGCAGCTCGGGCTGGCGGGATACCTTCTGAACAACCACCGTCCGGCCGATGGCGGCGGCGACCAGGTGTTCCTCATGGGCGATCTCAACATCGACGGAAATCTGGCGCAGCCGAACCTCGGCAATACCGGCGATGCACCCAACCGCTACGAGTTCGACTATCACTTCACGCAGACGAACGACTTCTTCCAGGGCTACTTCCTCGATCCATGGCAGCTGGAGAATTCGCCGTCGGGCACCGACCCTGGCCTGACCAACATGACGCACTACGAGGGCAATGCGGGGGCGCGCCTCGACTACATCGCACGGCACGCACCGAACTCGCCGCAGCTTGCGCTGCCGGGCGGCAACGACCTGTGCTTCCAGCACATGACCGTGGCCTACAACCTGTTCTGGTCGGATGACCCTGCCCGCTACAGGCCCAAGGGAATGGGGCTCGGCGGCGAGTTCTCGCTCAGCGATCACTTCGGCGTCAACGCCGACATCAACCGCTGGGCGCCGCAGTGCCGGCCTGCCGACGCGGCCGTCATCGCACCGGCGCCTGGCGTGCCGACCACTTTCAGCGGCGAGATCCAGCACCCCGGCGGCATGCAGTGGTGGCGCGTCGACTCGCCGGGCAGTCATTCCATCGCCATTCTGGACTCGGCCAACCAGGTGGTGACCGACGACTTCATCGTCACCATGTACAGGGCAAGCGACCTGTCCACCCCGATCAATCCCTACCGGCACGAGACCTCGACCGTCACCCTGAACCAGGAGCAGATCACGGCTTCGCGTCACGAGATCCTGCAGCCTCCCTACTACCTGCGCGTCTCGCACCGGTATCGCACCCAGACCGGTCCCTATCGTCTTCTCGTGCTGCGACACGACTGCGCGAGCCTCGAGCAGTCGTGCGCGCTGCGACCGGCGCTTTTCAAGGACCACGTGCTGCCCAATGTCTTCCAGGGGCGGGACGAGGCGTGGTTCGATCTGGAAACCGACGCATTGCCGGCGGGCGTCGCGCCTCAGGGTCTTCAGTTCCTGGTCGATCGCGTGCACCCGGACGCGGCGGGCCTCTACACGCTGCGGCTCTACGACACCGACGGCCTCACCCAGCTCGGCGAGACCTCGGCGGCAACCGACGAAGGCAGCGGGCTCCTGACTTTGCGCCTGGCGCGCTCGGAGGATCGGCGCCGCAAGATGTTCCTGACCGTGACCCGCGCCAGCCGCGCCAACTACGCTGCCGGCACCGAGACGGATTTCTCCATCGGCTGGACGAGCAACCTTTCGATCCTGTTCGCGAACAGCCTCGGCGTGACGCTGCAAGCGGTCACCGAAAACGACGACATCAGCGCCGACGACGAAATCCGTTTCTCGTACGTGCGCAAGGACGGCGTGGTCAGCGGGTCGCACACCATCGTCGATGAGGACTTCGAAGCGGGCGAGGTCGCCAATGTTGCGCCCCTCCTGCAGGTCCCCAACTATTTCTACGACGAGGTCCAGGTGCGCTTCCTGGAGGACGACGACACATCCGGCAGCGACATCCTCGACTTCACGATCGATGCGCTGCTGCCGACCGACACGCAGCCTCTGCTGGACACGCACCAGCAACGGTCCTTCGACACCGGCGGCGACTACGTGCTGCGCTACAGCGTCGGCCACTATCTGCCCGACTGAGCGGCCGGACGCTGCGACGAAAAAGCTCGCCGCGTGCGACTTGGGCACACGGCGTCCTCGAATGACGCTTGCCGCTGCGGTATCTTGCTTCGTAGAGCACGACGCCTGCGTGCGGGCGTCAGGGCGTGAGCGAACGGCCTGCGAATGGCTCGCAGCGTCACCGTCGCGCCGGGGAGGTGTGCGGAGTGGAAGCGGACGCGGCGGTAGCGGGCAGCGGAAAGATCTACGTTCTCGACACCTCCGTCATCATCTACGACCACGACGCCATCCAGAAGTTCGCCGAGCATGACGTCGCCATTCCCATCACCGTCCTGGAGGAGCTGGACGGCTTCAAGAAGGGCAACGACAGCAAGAACTTCAGCGCGCGCGAGTTCATCCGCTTCATCGACAGGATCTCGGCCGAATCCCTGCTGCAGGACTGGGTGCCCATCAACGGACCCGACAAGGGCCGCGTGCGCGTCATCCTGAGCGCCCGCGCCGAAACCGATGCGCCCAGGGCCGAAGAATTCTTCGACGGCAGCAAGGCGGACAACAAGATCCTGAGCGCCGCCCTCGCCCTGCAGCGGCAGGAGCCGGACAAGGCCGTCATCCTGGTCACCAAGGACATCGCGCTGCGCCTGAAGGCCAAGGCGCTCAACCTGCGCGCCGAGGATTACGAGGCGGGCAAGGTCAACGACCTCTCCCTCCTGTACTCGGGAAAGTCGCTGGTCGAGCACGTCGCCAGCGAGCTCGTGGGCGCGATCCATGAGGAAGGCCGCATTCCGGCCGAGTCGTTGACGACGGCGGAGATGGTCCGCAACCAGTTCTTCATCATCCGCAACGGCAAGAAATCGGCGCTCGGCTACTTCAACGCCGCCGACCGCACCGTCGAGCGCATCGAGAAGCAGACGGTGTACGGCGTCACCGCGCGCAACGCCGAGCAGGCGTTCGCGGTGCACGCGCTGCTCAAGCCCGAGATCAAGCTGGTGACGCTGCACGGCGCCGCCGGCACCGGCAAGACGCTGCTGGCGCTGGCGTGCGCGCTCGAGCAGCGCTCCAGCTTCCGACAGATCCTGGTGACGCGGCCGGCCGTGCCGCTCGGCAACAAGGACATCGGCTACCTGCCCGGCGACATCGCCTCCAAGCTGGGCCCGTACATGGAGCCGCTGTGGGACAACCTCAAGTTCATCAAGGGGCAGTTCAACGAGAAGGACGCCGCCGCCAAGCGCATCGACGAGATGCTGCGGCTGAACAAGATCGAGATCACGCCTCTGACCTACATCCGAGGCCGCAGCCTCTCCGACGTCATCCTCATCGTGGACGAGGCGCAGAACCTGACGCCGCACGAAGTGAAGACGGTGGTCACGCGCGCCGGTCGCAACACCAAGATCGTGCTGACCGGCGACGTGCGGCAGATCGACACGCCGTACCTGGATGCGCGATCGAACGGGCTGGCCTATCTGACCGATCGCCTGAAGGGGCACGAGCTGTTCGCGCACGTGACGCTGGAGAAAGGCGAGAGGTCGGAGCTGGCGAACCTGGCGAGCGAGCTGCTGTAGGAGCGGCTCGTTGGCCGATTCGGCCGCCTGCGTCAGGCACGGCAGATCGCGACAGCCATTGCGAACCGAGGCAGCGCTCGGTTCATGGCCGCGACGTCACCTTTGCCGCTCGCCGAATCTGCCGCGTGCACGACGTGGGAGTGCTGCGGCTGCAGGATCTCGCGATCATTGGTGCTCGCCGCGTTCGGCCAGCGCCGCCAGACGCTCGCGCGCCGTGGCCGCCTGCGGACTGCCGGGGTGATCGCGCACGATCTGCTCGTAGAGCCGCCGCGCGTTGTCCGGGTTGTCCTGCTTCTCCTCGAGCTGCGCGGTGGAGAGGAGCTCGTCGGCGCCTTGGCTGCAGCCGCCGATCAGCAACATGCCAACGAAAACGAACGGAGCCAGGGAACGGATCATCGTCGCCTCCCTTGCCGCTGTGGCGGCCGAATCTACGCGCGCAGCCAGAACACCAGCGCCAGCATCGGCGCCACCGTCAGCGCCGTCACCGCCGCCAGCGTCGCAACGCTGACGATGGAAACCAGGACAAAGCGGGCGCGGTCGCCAGGCACGACTTCTGTCGGGCGGTCCAGGCCGAGACGGCGCCGCATGTCGCCGACGCGCTCGCCGAGCAGCGCCTCTTCGAACTCGCCGCCGTACAGGTTTCGCGTGCGCCGGCCGCGCACGAATGCGTGGAAGGTGGCTTGCGGGGCGATCGCCAGGCCGATCGCGACGGCGTTGAAGTTCAGCAGCCAGGCGGCCCAGTGGTCGGCGCAGCCCGAGCCGATCTCCCAGGCGCCGATCTCGGACTCGCCGGTCCAGGTCGTGTCGTAGCCGGTGAGGACGTGGTGGAGATCGTGCAGGCGCACCGATCGGACGCGGCTGGCCGTGTTGGGGAAGTAGAGCGGGACCGGTCCGGCCTGCAGCCGAACCCAGCTCGCTTCATAGCCGCCTTCGCAGAAACCGTTCGCTTCGAAGTAGAGGCTGCGGGCGTACCCGAGGCTCGCGTCGTCGGCGTAGGCGGCCACGACACTGGTATCCCGCACGTATGGCTCGAGTACAACGACGGTACGTCCCGCGCGGCGGCTCCGCCCGCCGGCCCACGTGCGCACATTTTTCCCGCCACGCACCGGAAGCAGTGGCATCAGCGCTGACAATTCTGCATGTAGCGCGACGGCCTGGTCTGAACGTGCAATCGAAGCGACAATTCGACGCTCCCAAACGGCCTCGCGGCGAGGCGACCCGGGCCCGCATTCGCGAGGCGGCCAACAAGCTGTTCCTCGAGCAGGGCTTCGAGAACACGACGGTGGACGCCATCGTTGCCGCCGCCGGGGTTTCCAAGGGGACCTTCTACCTCCACTTCGAGCGCAAGGAGGACCTGCTCCTCGAGTACGGGGCCAAGCGCCTTCGGCTCATGCGCGAGCTGGTCCCGGACCTGCTCGGCAGCACCTCCTTCCGGAACGCGCTCGAGCAGCTGGTGAACAAGCTGGCCCGCGGCAAGGCCTGGGACCGGGACGTCACCGGCCGCGCGATCGTCGAGATCGGCACCAGCGCCGAGCGGCTCCGCGTGGTTGCGCCGCACGCGCTCCTGCGCCCGCTCGTGGAGGTCGGACAGGCCCGGGGCGAGGTGCGCAACGACGTTCCGCCCGATGCCCTGTGCCAGTTCATCCTGCGCTCGCTGCTCGGGGCTCTGCGCGACTGGGGCCTGGGCAACGACGGGCTCAGCCGCGACGAGGCGCTCGACTATGCGCTGATGCTCGTGCTGGACGCCGTCACCGCGCGGCCGCAAGTCGACGCCTGAACCGAGGACTCGGCGGCGGTCGCGGCACGGCCGGCCGACGTCCCCGACTCCGACGCAGCTGCACGATGCGTCCGTCGGCGTGACCGAAACCCGTCCGCAACCACGCCAGTTCAAAACTCGACCGCCGTCAGCTTGCGCGACGCCAGCACCGAGTACATGCGGCGGATGCGGCCATCGGGCCCGGGCTCGAGCTGAATCAGGAACTGCCGCGCCAGGCGCTCGTACGGCGGCGCCTGCACCTTGACCAGAATCGCAGGCAGTCCGTTATACATTCGCACGGAGTAGTCGGATGCACTGTGGAATTTGTGGAACAGCCCGAGGTACAGGCGAGCCACGTTGTGGGCGCCGAAGATGGGATTGAGCGCGGCGTAGAACTCGCCGCCGCCGTCGCTGTAGGCGCGCGCTTCCTCGCTCAGCAGCCCTTCGATCGCCTCGACGTCGCCGGCCGCCAGGTTCTGCATCAGCTTCCATAGCGTCTGCCGTGCCTGGTCTCGCACCTCGTCGGTGGGAATGCGGCGCGCGGCATCGTAGGCCGCCATCGCCCGCCGCGCGCGAAGATGCGCCGCCTTGACCGCGCCCTCGCGCGTACCGAGCACCGTCGCGGTCTCGCGCACCGAGTAATCGAACACGTCGCGCAACAGCAGCACCGCTCGCTGCTGCGGGGTCAATGCCTCCAGCGCCGTCAGGAATGCCATCGAGACGCTCTCGAGCAGATCGTAGCGGCCTTCGGTGGAGACGCCGGCGGCGACGACCTCGAAGGTCGGCACCACCTCGCCCTCCTCGCCGGTCGGAACCGGCGAAGGCAGCCACGGCCCGATATACGGAGAGCGCCGGCGCCGCCGCAGCAGGTCGCGGCCAAGGTTGACCGCCACCCGCACCAGCCACGGTCGCAGCGAGGACGCGCGATCGACCGGCGGCTTCTCCATGGCTCGAAGGAAGGTCTCCTGCACCAGATCGTCGGCGTCGGCCGCGCAGCCGGTCAGGCGGTAGAGCAGGCTCCATAGAAAGCTGCGGTGCTCGTGGAACAGTGCTTCATAACTTGCCGGCGTTGCAGATGAAGCGACGTCGCCACGCGCGCGAACCGCCGCATCGATCGATGGGTGGGCCGTGGCCGTGGTCGACGTCGCGGTCATCCGCATCCCCTCGCCCTACGCCGCGCGCACCACCGGCGCAGCCGCTGTGCGGCTGCCGGCCAAGCGGCCGGCGCGACGGCCGCTGGCAAGGGCGGAGTCGGCGAGCATGCCTTCGTCGCCGACCCAATCGCCGGCCAGATACAGCCCGCTGGCATCGCAGACCTCGACCGACGGACGCGGCTTGCCCGCTTCGACGAGCGCGCCCACGACCGTCATCGATGGAAGGAATCGCCGCTCGACCACGGCCTGGCGCCAGCCCGGCTGCATCAAATCGCAAAGCGTCTCGAGCTCGGCCTCGACGGCCTTGGGGTCTTCGTCGCCGCTCAGATACCTGGCCACGTGAATCACGGCTGCGCCCTCGGGCGCCAGCTTGGCCGAAGCCGAATGCACGGAGAAGTAGAGCGGCCGGTCGACGCCGAGCGCGAACAAGGCACGCGGGTTCGGCAGCGTCTCGAGGCCCAGATCCAGGCAGGCGGCCTTGACCGGCCGCAGGCTCGCCAGCGTCTCTCGCAACCGCGCTTGGCGCGAGGGCTCCAGCATCCCGGCGGCCGCCGGCGGAGGCACGGCAAGGACGATGGCGGAGGCGGTATGCGTCCCGTCGTCGGTTCGCACCTGCCATCCACCGGCCGTGAGCTCCTGGACGCTGCGAACGCGGGCGCTGCACTGGATGGACGCGCCGCACTCCGTGGCCGCTCGCGCAAGGCCGCTGCTCAGGGTGCGCCAGCCGCCGTCGACATAGTAGACGCCCGATTTCAGTCCCGCCTGCATCTGCTCGAGATGCGCACCGGCATCGGCATGCTCGGGATGATTGGAGTACGAGGTCAGCCGGATCAGCGCCTCCACCAGTGCCCGCACGCCGTCGTTGCGAAGCGTGGTGCGGGTCCACTGGCGCACGCTGCGACCTTGAAGCGATGCTGCATCGACCTTGGCTATGCCCCCGAGAAAGCGGGCCAATTCCATCTTGCCCGACAGCGGCAGAAGGCTCGTGGTCAGGAGCGACACCAGGCCCGCCGGCAACGTGTGCAGGCGTCCGCCGTCGTAGGCCAGGCCTGAGGAGGTGGGAGGACGCCGGCCGCTGAAGGACACGCCGAGCTCGCGCAGCACCGAATCCGCCTCACGGTCCGCGTACAGCGCGTGCGGTCCGACATTGAACGAGAAGCCCGACGACTCGTGCGTGCGGGCACGGCCACCGACGGACTCCGTCCGCTCGAGCACGAGCACGCTCGCGCCCTCGCGGGCTGCGTAGGCAGCCGCGGCCAGCCCGGCAAGGCCGGCGCCGATGACGATGACATCGTGATGGTCGGAGGAATGACTGGCGACATGGCTCATGGATGGCGCTCCTGGCGTTTTACCATCTTCACGAACGAGCCCGCCGGAAGGTTACGCAGGAAGCGGAAGAAGCAGAAAAGGAGGGGGCCCGGACGAACCGCAATGCGATCCGCCCGAGCCGCCCCTGACGGAGAGGTGGGCTCCGCCAGCCCGATAGGCCAGCCGAAGGCTGGCCGTAAAGCAGGACCAGCCGAAGGCTGGCCGCAAAGCAGGACCAGCCGAAGGCTGGCCGTAAAACAGGACCAGCCGAAGGCTGGCCGTGAAACAGACCAGCCGGCGCAGGCTGGCCATCCAAGGAACCGGGTCCCCGCAGGGCCTGGCCGTCGTCATGGGTACTCAGCTCGGATACGAGCTGGCCCGAGATCGATGCCTTGCGCGGAGCGGACGCACGCCGGCGACGTCAGGACGACGCCGCAGAGACGCGGACAACACCACGCAAAGCCGACTTCATCGGAAAGAGAAGGCCGAAAGGAGAGGCAACACCGACGCTGGCGCGGTCCGAACGTACCGGCGCCAGAGAGTGTGATCGTTTTGCCGGTTTTCGGTCCGGCTGTCCACAGCTTTCGCCGCTCGTGAGGAAGATTTTCGCCTTACCACATCCTAAAGACGGCGGCGTGCGCAGCGGCGTTCCAAGGCCGCGCACGACCGCGGCAGCGGTCGCGTGAGTGAAGTCTCTTCCACGATCTGCGCGCGCATCGAATGGAGCGGCGTCCGCCATCGCTGCTCGCGCCGGCGTCAGTGGCGCTCCGCGGCGCTCCAGCCGTGCACGCGGTCGATGTCGACCGCGATCATCGGATGCGTGGACATCGCCAGCGGCATCGATTCGTACTGCCGATACTTGGCGCGCAGCGCCCGAAGCGCCCGCTCGTACTCCTCGCCGTCACCTACCACGCGCGCGGTCCCGCTCAGGCTCGTGAACCACAACCGCGACCAGTCCTCCTCGAAGTGATCCACCAGCACGGCAACGTGCGCATTCTCGGCGATGTTGCGCAGGCGCTTGAGCTGCGTGCGCGTGGGCTTGGGTTTGTCGTCGATGACCGAATAGAGCCGCTCGCCGAGGATGGCGAAACAGATCGGGACCAGGTGCGGCCGTCCTGCGGCGTCGGCAGTGGCCAGGCGCGCCACGCGCGCTGCGGCGGCATCGGCGAGGCGTGCGCGGCGCTGCCGTTCCAGCATTCAGCCCTCCCTGCCGCGAGCTGCGGCAACCGGCGTTCGCGCCGCGCGGCAGGGCTGCCACGCCCGTGCCGCCTGCGAGGAGACATGCCGCCCGCGCACCCGCATCGCCCGCGAGGTCACGCGCCGCCGGCGGCGCGACGCACGCTCAGCGTGCGGGTGAGGAACTCGCTGACCACGCTGCAGAAGATGTCGTTGCGGTCGCCGGCGACCATGTGCGCGGCGTCGTCGACGTCGACATATTCGGCGTGCGGGCACAGCTCCAGGAACTCGCGCACGTTCTGCTCGCTGACGATCTCGCTCATCCGACCTCGCACCAGCAGCGTAGGCACCCGCAGCGCCCGCGCCGCCGCGTTCATGCGGGCCGGGAACTCGTTGTGCGCCGAGCGCGGCTTGTCGTTCAGGAAGCGCGGATCCCAGTGCCAGCGCCAACGGCCATCCTCGCCGAGGCGCAGGTTCTTGGCCAGGCCGCTGGTGTCGGCCGGTCGCGATCGGTGCGGCAGATAGGCCGCAATGCAATCGGCAGCCTCGTCCACCGATGCGAAGCCGTCGGGAAATGCGCGCATGAACGCCAGGATGCGCTGCACGCCTTCAGGATCCATGGACGGAGTGATGTCGACGAGAACGACGGCACGCGCCAGCGGATGGTCGCGCTCGCAGACCATGGAAGCCAGGCCGCCGAGCGACGCGCCGACCAGAGCCGGCGGTGACGACAACGTCGCGGCGATCTCACGGATGTCGGCGGCGAAGGTGGTCAGCTCGTAATCGCCGTCCTCGTCCCAGTCGCTCTCGCCGTGTCCGCGGTGATCCATCGTGATGGCGTAGAACCCGGCGCTCGCCAGGACGGCAGCCGTGCTTCGCCAGGCGTGACGAGTCTGGCCGCCGCCATGCAGCAGAAGCACGGGCTGATCGGCGGCGTCGCCGTAGGCGTCGGCGATCAGGCGAAGGCCGCGTGCGCCGCGCAGCTCGAGTCGGACGGAGGGAACGTCGGAAGGCGTGGGCATCGTACGTCTCTTCCTTCAGGGTAAGAGCGCGGGCGGAGGCTAGATGGCGGCCTGGCCGCCGTCAACCGGCTGCCAGGCCGCTAGCGCCGCTTCTTCCTGGTCGCCTTCTCGTCCGCGGCCGGCGGACGAACCACGAGCACCGGGCAAGGCGCCTCGCGAAGCACGCGCTCGGTGACGCTGCCCAGAAGCGCGTGGCCGAGCCCGCGCCGGCCGTGTGTGGCCATCACGATCAGGCTGGCGCCGATGTCTTCGGCGACCTTGGTGATGACATCATGGGTGACGCCCGACTTGATCAGCACCTTGACCGCCACGTCCCCCTTGATGTGCCGCGCCACCCACCCCTCGAGCTTCTCGCGCGCCGCGGCCTCGATCTCCTTGTCGAGCGCGAGCAGGTCGATGGGCGGAGAGAAATCCGTGAACAGCAGCGTGGTCGCCTGCGAGACATGCACGATGGTGAGCCTCGCAGTCTGCGCCTGTGCGAGATGGGCGGCGTACTGTACCGCCGAGAACGACTCGGACGACAGGTCGGTCGGCGCCAGGATGTGCTTGAAGCGCTTCATCGATACCTCCTCGGTCCGCGCCCGTGCAAGCGGCAGCGGCATCATCGGTTTGCGAGCAGCGCGAGAGCCGTGGCGACAGGATGTGTCAGGCGTCTTTCCATGTCATGCCGGCCATTGCGGCGCGCCGTGGGCGCGGTTAAACGGCCGGTGGCGGGCAGCGGCGGCTGGCGCCACCATTGATCAACGCGTCCCATCGTCGGGACCTCGAAGGAGCGGCGACATGAGCTATGAGGGATATGAGTGCCTGCGGATCCGCGTCGAAGACGGCGTCTGCTTCGCGACCATCGACCACCCGCCCATCAACCTCTTCGATCTGGAGCTCATGCAGGAGATGGACCGGCTCGGCCGCGAGATCGAGGCCGACGACGATGTTCGGGTCGTCGTCTTCGACAGCGCCGATCCCGAGTTCTTCATCGCTCACGCCGACGTCTCGCTCATCCAGCGGCTTCCTGATGACGTCGGAGAAAAGCCGGCAACGCTGACGTTCTTCCATGCGATGGTCGACCGTTTCCGCACGATGCCGAAAGTCAGCATCGCCAAGATCGAAGGGCGCGCGCGCGGCGGCGGCAGCGAATTCGCACTGTCGCTCGACATGCGCTTTGCCGCCATCGGCAAGGCCGTGCTGGCGCAGCCGGAGGTCGCGCTCGGCATTCTTCCCGGCGGAAGCGGCACCCAGCGCCTGCCTCGCCTGTGCGGCCGCGGCCGTGCGCTTGAGATCGTGCTCGGCTGCCAGGACTTCAGCGCCGAGGTCGCCGAGCGGTACGGCTATGTGAACCGCGCACTGGCGGCTACGGAGATCGGACCGTTCGTGGATCAGCTGGCGCGCCGGATTGCCAGCTATCCGACCGGCGCACTGGCGCTTGCCAAGCAATGCGTGAACGCAGCCGAGATCGGCGTCGTCGACGGACTTCTCGAAGAGGCGTATGCATTCAACCGCACGCTGCCGACGCCGGAGGCCAAGCAGCGGATGGCCGACTTCCTCGCCAAAGGCGGACAGACACGAGAACTCGAGACCGGCGACATGGGCATACTGGCCGAGCTGCTCGCAACGACCAGTTGAGGCCTCGCTGCCGCCTCACTGGTGGCGCACGAAGTGAACACAACCGCCCATCGAGACGTCACAGGAACGGAGCAGCGGCGGCCGTCACCCGAGGTATTGCCTCTGCCGGGTGCTCCGCCCGCTGCCGACTGATCACCAACACCTCAACTGCGAAGGAGGTCCTATGATTCGCAAGCTTCTGCTCCTTTCGAGTGCCGTTTCCGTGGCTGCAATGCTGTCGGCCGGCGGCGTTTACGCTGAAGACACGAAGAACAGACAGGACGAGAATGTTGCCGAGCGTGCTGCCGGCAACGCCGCGCGCGTGACCGATGACGCCGGCACCACCGCCGTCATCAAGACCAAGCTGCTGGCCGACCAGAGCACCAGCGGGCTGGAGATCGATGTGTCCACCAAGAACGGCGTCGTCTCGCTCGATGGAACCGTGGACTCGGCCGCCGAGAAGACGGCCGCCGAAAGGATCGCCAAGGGCACCAACGGCGTCACCGAAGTGAAGAACAACCTCAAGGTCCAGCCCGACTGATCTCGGTGCCGGTCGACGAATCCGATTCCACCAGCGCGGCGGGGAGCGACAGCTCCTCGCCGCGTTTTTTCGTGGCCGGGGCGGATCCTTCGGCCGGCCGCGATCCCGCGCGCTGGTCGCACTTCGCGGCCGCGGCCGAAGCTGCCTCGGCCACCACTCGTCGCCTGGAGAAGGCGCGACGGATCGGCAGCTACTTCGCAACCCTGCCCGACCCCGATCTCGTGCTGGCCGCCCGCTTCCTGGCCGGTCACGTCTTCCCTCAGCGCGACCAGCGCACCACCAACGTCGGCGGCTCGGCGCTGTTTCGCGCAATCGCCGAGGTGACGGGAATGGCCGACGATGACCTGGCGGAGCGGCTCGTCGCACTCGGCGATCTCGGCGATCTGGCATTCGAAGCGGTGACGCGGGCGCATGCGACAGGCGCGCCGGTCACCACGGCGCTGACGCTGCAGGAGGTGTTCGAGGCGCTCGAGAAGCTGGCAGCGGCGTCCGGCACCAACGAGCGCAGCCGGATGGTCGTCGACATGCTGCGCGGCACCACCGCCTCCGAGGCGAAGTATCTGGTCAAGCTCCTGACCGGCGACCTTCGCATCGGCGTCAAGGAAGGCGCCATCGAGGACGCGGTCGCACGGCTGTACGGCGTGGAGATCGCACGCGTGCAGTGGGCGAACATGCTCACCGGCGACGTCGGCGAGACCGCTCTGCTCGCGCGGCAGGGCCGGCTCGACGACGCGCGCATGCGACTGTTCCACCCGCTCAAGTTCATGCTGGCCACGCCGGCTGCCGATCTCTCCGACGTGGCCAGGCAGATGCCCGAGGAGTTCTTCGTCGAGGACAAGTTCGACGGCATCCGGGCGCAGGTGCACGTGGCGCGCACCGGCGAAGGAGGCGAAGGAATCGAGCCGCTTCATGGAACGCTGATCGACGGCGTACGCACCGCAATCTTCTCGCGCACGCTCGACGAGATCACCGCCAGCTTTCCGGACCTGCTCGCGGCTCTGGCGGCGCTGGTGCCGCAGGACGTGCAGGACGAGGAGGCCAGCGGCCTGATCCTCGACGGCGAGATCGTGCCCGTGCAGGGAGAGCGCATTCTTCCCTTCGCCGAGCTGCAGAAGCGGCTGGGGAGAAAGAAGGTCCCGGCGCATTTGCTCGAGCGCATCCCGGCGGCTTTCGTCGTCTATGACGTGCTCTACGGGCAGGGTCGCGTCCTGATCGAGGAGCCGCTGTCGGTGCGCCGCGCGGTGCTGGAGACACTGCCCATCGACGGCCACCGCACGCGCCGCGCCGGCTCGACGCGTTTTCGCGACGTGGCCGCGCTCGACGCCGAGTTCGACGGCGCGCGCGAGCGTGGCAACGAAGGCCTGATGGTCAAGGACCCGAGGTCGGCCTACAAGCCCGGTCGTCGTGGACGCGACTGGCTCAAGATCAAGCGCGCGCTGGCCACGCTCGACGTCGTCGTCACCGCGGTGGAGGTCGGCAACGGCCGCCGCCACAAGCTGCTGTCCGACTACACGTTCGCGGTGCGGGCGTCGGAGTCGGATCCGACGCTGCTCAACGTCGGCAAAGCCTACTCGGGACTGACGGACGCCGAGATCGAGGAACTGTCGCAGTGGTTCCGCGAGCACACGATCCAGGAGTTCGCGCACGGGAAGGTGCGGCTGGTGGAGCCGCAGATCGTCATCGAGGTCACGTTCGACCTCGTGCAGCCCTCCAAGCGTCACAAGAGCGGGTATGCGCTGCGCTTCCCGCGCATCGTGCGCGTGCGCCGCGACAAGCCGGCCAGCGAGATCGATACGCTGGCGACCGTCGCGCGGCTGGCATCGAGCTGATCTCGCTGCGCAGGCTCCCGCCCGAGCTCAACGTGTCGCCGGCAGGCGCCGCGCACGCGCTGCCGGTATCGACGGGCGTTTTTCCGGAGGTGCGGGCCGACAGCGTTGCGGCACTGCCGGCCCGCGGGAGGAGACGGAAAAGATCAGGCCGACGGCGCCCAGTCCTCGAACCCGAGAATGCCGAGGGTGGCAAACTGGGCGCGCAGGCGGTCGTTGAGGAGGCCGAGCCGCTTCACGTTCGGAACGATCTTGGAGAACAGCATGGTACGGAACTGCCGCATGGTCTCGGATTTGTCGCTCAGCTCGACCATCTCCTTGACGGGAAGACCGAACTCTTCCCACAGAACCTTGGGCAGCAGGCGGTCGCGCATGAGATAGGAGGCTTCGACCGCGAACTCTTCGCGGATCTTCAGCTCCGAGTCGCTCATCTCCTTGTACGCCTCGCGGAGAGACAGGACCCCGAAGGCAACGTGGCGAGACTCATCGGACATGATGCGCGAGGTGATGTCCTTGATCAGCGGCTCGCGCGTGATCTCGTTCTGCATTCCAAAGGCGGCCAGTGCCAGGCCCTCGACGAGAATCTGCATTCCCAGATACTTGATGTCCCATTCCTTGGCCGTGAGGATCTGGTCCAGGAGCGTGCGCAGCTCCGGATTGCAGGGATATTCCTTCTCGAGCTTGCGCGAGAGGTACAGCTCGTAGGCCTCGACGTGGCGAGCTTCGTCGGCCGCCTGCTGGGCAGCGTAGAACTTGGCATCGATGTCGGGCACGCAATTGACGAGCTGCGCAGCCACCATCAGCGCGCCCTGCTCGCCATGCATGAACTGCGACAGCGACCATGCCTGCCCGCAGTGCCGGAGGTGACGGATGTTGGCTTCGCTCAGCTTGTTCCAGTGCGAGCTGCCGTACCAGGGAATGGTCTGATCGGGAATGTTCTCGGCTTCGGGATCGACGTGCGTGTCCCAGGCAGGATCGGTCTTGGCGTTCCAGTGTCCGACCTTGGACTTCTCGTAGAGGTTGCGAAGGCCCTCCTCCTTGGTCGCGTAATCCCAGACGTACTGGATATCGAACCCGGTCGGCAGCGCTTCGGCGTGAGCTCCCTGCGGCATTGTCGGTCCCTCCTGTGTCGCGGGCAGGCCCGGTCCTCCGCCCCTGCGCGCGCGAGGCTGGAAGTAGATAGTTCTACTATCCAAGTCAACAGCAGGATCGGCCGTCGTGCCGCCGGGGCGCCCGGAGAACGGACCCCGCTAGCGCGTCCCGCTCGCGGAACCGTGCGAAAATGGGGCTTGGCCGCACCCGTGGGCCGGCCACCGAGGCTACGGCAACGAGGAAGCGCTCGCCGCAGCGCCGGCTCGCCCGGCACGTCGCCCGGCACGGTGGCCCCGCACGTGGCCTCGCACGGTCGCCCCGCACGGTGGCCCCGCCGGGTCCGTGAGACGATCAGTCCGCGGCGGTGTCGAAGAGCTCGAGAAGCCGCGTGCGGCGATAGGCGAAGATCAGGGCCAGGTCGCGCTCCACCCTGTCGCCGGCGACCCATTGGCCGAGCGCTCCGAATGGCAGCTCGTAGCGGACGATGTCGCGCACGAGCGTCCCGCCGTCGAGCGGCTCGAACTCGTGCGTGTGCCGCCACGACTTGTACGGACCGCGGACCTGCGTGTCGACGAACGTGCGAGGAGGGTCCCAGACGTCGATGCGGCTGCGCCATCGCATCGGAAGGCGATGCAGGCTCAGGCGGTAGTCGATGGTGGTGCCTTCCGTCATTCCGTCATCGGGCGCGCGCACGACGCGGAAGTTGAGGAACTGCGGCGTGATGTCGGGCAGATTGTGCGCATCGGCGAAGAACGGGAAGACCTCGGCCGGCGGCGCATCCAGCCACAGCTCCTGCCGCATCTCGCGTGCCGGATCGAGGCACAGGTTTCGCAGCGCCAGCTCGAGCTCTTCGTAGTCGAAGCGAAAACCGGCATCGTCGGCGGCCACCGGCACGACGCGCTGGCTTCCGAGCAGCAGGATCGACATCTCGCCGAGCATCATCTTCAGCGCCGCGGCCGGCGCGGGGAAGAGCGCAGGCCGTCGCAGCACGCGCGCCAGCGTGCGCGTGAACTCCTTGTTGGTCACCGGGTTGGGAGAGACCGCGTTGACCGGCCCCTCGAGCTCGTCCTTCTCGATGGCAAAGACGTAGAGCGAGACCAGATCCTCGATGTGGATCCAGCTCATCCATTGGTCGCCGCTGCCGAGACGGCCACCGAGGCCGAGCCGGAACAGCGGCAGCATCTTGCCGAGCGCGCCGCCCTCGCGGGCCAGCACGATGCCGGTGCGCAGCGAGACCCAGCGCATGCCGTGGTTCTCGGCTCGCCGCGCCTCGTGCTCCCAGACCCGGCAGACGTCGGCGAGAAAGTCGTCCCCGTGCTCGGCCGTCTCCTCGAGCGGCTCGTCGCCTCGGTCGCCGTAGAAACCGATTGCCGAGGCGGAAACGAACGTGCGCGGCCGCTTCTCGGGCGGCAGCAGGCCGATGGATTCCACCAGCGTGCGCGTTCCGAGCGCACGCGATCGCAGGATCGAGTCCTTTCGCCGGCGCGACCAGCGCGCCGTACCAACGTTCTCGCCGGCAAGGTGGATGACCGAGCTCACGCCTTCCCACGCGCGGCCGTCGAGATGGCCGGCTTCGGGGTTCCACTCGTGCACCGTGCACTTGATTGGGAGCGTCAGCAGCGCCTCGTCGAGATTGCGGCTGAGCGCCACGACGTCGTGTCCTCCATCGAGAAGGCGGCGAACCAGGTGCTGGCCGACTAGGCCGGTGGCTCCGGTGACGAGTACCTTCATGCGCAGACGCCGGTGAGCCTCTACTGCCCAGAAAGAGGCGGTCAAGCAATCTCGGGTTCGCCGGCGGACTCGCGGGTGCTCGGCCGCCTCGGCCGTGCTAACGAGCGGCCGATGAAAGTTGCCGACTCCTCGTTCGAAATGGCTGCGCTGCAACGGCTGCTCGAGTCGAGCCCGGCCGCCTCTCCGGCACTGGCCGACTCGGTTGCCTTCGCGCCGCGCCGCATGAGCGCGGCCGAGCTCGCAAGTTTCTGGTCGTCGATCCGCCTGGTGGCGATGGCGACGGTGGGGCCTTCCGGCCAGCCGCACATCGCGCCGGTGCATGCCGAGCTGCGCGGCGACGAGTTGTCCGTGCAGGTCTACGCGGACGCGACGCGGCGGCGCGATCTGCAGTCCAATCCGCGCGTTGCGTTCACCGCCTGGGACAGCGAGGGGGCCGTGGCGATCCTCTATGGCCGCGCTCGCGAGGTCGAAGGCAGCCTTCGTTCGGCGCGACCGTCGCAGGCCGGCCGCGAGCGCGAGGTCGTCGAGATCCTCGTGCGGCTGACGCGCGTCTACGCGATGTCGGCGAAGAAGGTCTGCGCACCCTCTTCCTGAATCATTTCATTGCCGACAGGACTTCGGTCAGCTTCTGGATGATCGCCGGGTCGTTCTGCTGTCCGAGCAGGCGGCGCACCAGCTGCGGCGAGTCCGGATAGTGCTGCAGCGAGCCCGCCAGCACCTCGGCATCGGTGATGAGGAACTGCTGGCGCTTCTCGCCGCCGAACATCTTCTCGGCCAGCGATGCGAGCAGCTCCTCGCTTACGTCGGGATTCTCGCCGAGCGGCGCGACGGGAGGCGGCACCGCTGCGGGAGCCGGAGGCGCAGGCGCCGCGGCGGGCGCGGGAGGCGGCGGCGTATCGAAGCCCATCTCGCTGCCGAGCTTGCGTGCGGCCATCTTCGTCACCGGCCCGCTCTGGTTTCCCGACACGTGCACCCAGGCCACGCGTGCGTTGCCGGTGGCCGGGTCCCTGCCCTGCCCCAGCAGATAGTTCTCGTGATTGAGAAGCGCCGTCATCACGTCGCCCAGCGGAAGATCGCGATAGTTGGCGCTGACGGCGCGATCGTCGGCATCGTAGGCGCGAAGCTCGACGCCGGCGCGGCTGCAGAGCTCTTCGAGCACCGCCTTGAGGGAATCGAACTGTCCGACCAGCGTCGTAGTCTGGTCGGCAGCCACCTCCACGGTCTGCTCGGCCCATGCCGCCGGGGCTGCCGCGAGGATGCACGCCGCCCAGGCTGCAACGCATGCCGTGACGATTCCCTTCACCGTCCCGCTGTGCGGCCGGCCGCTGCCGCAGTCAAATCGCCGCCGCCCTGACGCACGGCTCACCAGTCGACGAATCGCAGGCCCACCAGCGCAGGCACGCCCGCATAGTAGAGGACGTGGCAGAACCGCTCGGCCCACAGTCGCGCGGTCCCGGCTCGCGCCGCGCTCGCCCACGTCGCCAGCATCGCCGCCGCTTCGGCCGCGGCTCGCACGACGCCCGCATACAGCACGAGATAGATGATCAGGATGAGCCAATATTCCAGAAGCGTCCGCCACCACGCCGCCGGGCTCTCGAGGTTCCACTGGCCAAAGAACCCGCCGAAGCTGATGTGCTGGTGCGCGTTGAACAGCAGCACGGTCGGAGCCAGCCCGAACACGGGGTACTTGATGAGAAGATCGCGCCATGACGCCCGTCCGTGCCGCGCGCGGGCATGCGCCCACTGCACGACCGGATGCTCGACCGCCGCCGCTGCAGCCGGGCACGCGCAGTCGCTCGCAAACGCCTCCAGCAGCGGCCTCGGGTCTTCCACCGATACGCCGTACTGGAGCCATTGCCCCGAGCGCAGCTGTATGGAGAAGCCGGGAGTCGGCAGCGGGACGAGCCACGGCGCGATGCGGCCGACGGCGCGTCCGGAGACTTCCATGGTCACGTCGCGTGCCCGCACCACGAGCTCGGAGGCGCCGATGGAGATGTCGGCGCCGCGAGTGCGAAGCAGCAGATGGGCTGCCAGCGCCGGCAGCACCGCCAGCGCAAGGAACATGCGCACGAGCGTCGGCGGCGTGACGGCTTCGGCCGAGAACAGCAGCAACCCCATCATCCACGGCAGGCTCAGTCCGGCCAGCGCCATCAGCGCAGCGCAGCCGAGCCGCCATGGCCACGAGCCGGCCGCGCCGGAGGTTTCGAGTTGCGGGGGCACCATCGGCAATCTAGCCTGCCGTGGCGTCATGGAGAACACGGAATCATCGAACGACGTGGGCACTCCAGCACGCCGCTTCCCGTGCGCACCGGCGCACGGCCCCGAATCGCCCGGATCGGACGGTACGCTCTGACCTCCCTCCTGTCGCGCTCGCCTCTGCTCGCTGCCGCCGGTGCGATCGTTTTCGCGGCGGCCTGCTTCGGCCTGGCCTCGTTCTCGACGGTGCAGGCCATGCCGCTGTGCTGGATCGCGCTCGTGCCCTTCCTGCTGCTGCTCGAGCGCGTGCAGACGCTCCGGGGAGCTCTCCTGGCAGGATGGGCGATGTCGGTGGCATTCGTCCTTGCCATCTTCGAATGGTTCGCGACGGCGATCTCGACGTATTCCGGAAGCCATCCGGCCGTCTCGATGCTCCTGCTGCTGGCGGCCGCGCCGGTCCTGCAGCCGCAGTTCCTCACGTTCTCGGCCGCCAGATGGTGGATGCACGCCAGCGGCGCGCCGCCGGTCGCCACGATGATCGTCGGAGCATGCGCCTACGTCGGCACCGAGTACGCTTTCCCGAAGCTCCTCGGCGACACGCTCGGGCTCGGCTTCTATCCCTCGCGCGCGCTGCGGCAGCTGGCCGACATCGGCGGGCCCGGCATCCTGACGTTCGTCGTGGTGATCCTGAACGAGCTGGCGCGAGCGGCGGCAGTGCCGGAGACATGGCGAACGCAGCGCCGCCGCGCGCTTGTGGCGGCGATCGCGGCGGTCGCCATCCTGGCCGGGATGACCGGATACGGCCGCGTCCGCCTCGCGCGCATCGCCGCCGCCGAGGCCGGACGCGAGCCGGTGACGGCGGCCCTGGTGCAGGCCAACATCGCCAACTACGAGCGGCTGCGCGCGCAGGTCGGGTCCTACGAAGCCGTGCGCGCGATCCTGAACACGCATTTTGGTCTCTCGTACGCCGGCCTGAAGAACGCGGACGTCGATCTGGTGGTATGGCCGGAGACCGCCTATCCCACCACCTTCGGCGCTCCCAAGAGCGAAGCGGGCAAGGAATTCGACACCGAGCTGCGCGTGTTCGCCACGAGCATGAAGCGCGCGTTCGTGTTCGGCTCCTACGATCTGGAGGGCGAACGCGAGTACAACGCGGCCATCTTCGTCGATGCCGCCGACGTCGGCTCGACGCGCTCGTATCGCAAAACCTACCTGTTCCCGCTGACCGAGCGCGTGCCGTGGTGGCTGGAATGGCGATGGGTTCGCGAGCAGGTTCCCTGGCTCGGCACGTGGGAAGGCGGCGCGGGACCGAAGGTCGTGCCGCTGAAGCTGCCCGACGGGCGACAGATCCAGGTCACGCCGATGATCTGCTTCGACGCCATCGAGCCGAAGGTGGCCGCACACGGAGCGCGCAGCGGCGCCGAGCTGCTGCTGACGATCTCGAATGACGGCTGGTTCGAAGGCGGGCGCGGCGCCTGGCTCCATCTTCTGGTGGCCAGCTTCCGCAGCATCGAAACGCATCTGCCGCAGCTGCGCGGCACCAATACGGGCGTGACCGCCGCCATCGACGCTACCGGCGAGCTGCTGGCCGTCGCCGAGGTGAATCGCCCGCAGACGCTGGTGGCGACGGTGACGCCGGTGGTGCCGGTGCCGACGCTGGCGGCGGCGTGGGGCCAGTGGTTCGGCCTTGCCAGCCTTCTGGCCGGCGCCGCCGTTGCCGTAACAAGTCGCGTCCGCTCGCCGCGTTGACCGGTTCAGGGTTGCTGCAGCGCGCGTCCCGCTTCGCGGGAGCGCAGCTGCGATGCCGTAGCGCCCGGCGGCGGCGCCGCGTGCAGCCGCTCCTTCCATCTGGCGTAGAACAGCGGCCGGTTCCTGCGGCACAGCTCGGCGGCGCGCTCCGGCGAAGAGCTTCCGAACTCGGCGTGCCTGACCACCGCGCGCGGCTCGTAGACCACCTTGCGGCCGCGCTCGCGGATCGCGAAGCACAGGTCGACGTCCTCGTAGTACGCCGGCAGGTAGCGCAGATCGAAGCCGCCGATCTCTTCGAACAGGTCGCGCCGCACCAGCAGGCAGGCGCCCGAGCAGTAGTCGACCTCGCGCGCGCAGACGTAGTCCGCTCCGTCGGGGTCCTCGCCGCGACCATAGCCCATGGCCGAGCCGTCCGAGAAGACGATCGAGCCCGCTTCCTGAAGCCGCCCGTCCCGCAGCACCAGCCTGGCACCCACCGCGCCGATCGCGGCCGACGCATCGGCAGCGGCTCGCAGCGCTCCGATCGCATCCGCTCGCGGCACGGCGTCGTTGTTCAGCAGCAGAAGGTAGCGCCCGCGCGCAACGGCCGCCGCCTGGTTGACGGCCGGCGCATAGTAGGCATTGACCGCGTTGCGGAGAACGACTGCGTGATCGAGCCGGCCGAGCAGTTCCGCTGTCCGATCGGTGGACGCGTTGTCGACGAGGATCAGCTCGAACGACCGGTCCTGCGAGACGGCCAGCCCCTCCAGACATTCCAGCGTCAGCTCGGCGCGATTGTACGTGACCACCAGGACCGAGACCTGCGGCTGCGCCGGCCTTGGAAACTGCAGCCGCCGCGGAGAGCCAAGGAAGGCCTCCAGCTTGCGGTGAGCTTCGCGGTCGAGCGCAGCCTTGGAGCGGTCCAGCCACCTTCGGAGGCGACCGCGCACGTGCGGCGCGACGGTGGACAGGCGCCGCCGCACGTTGCGAGAGATCGCCGCCAGCATCGCGAACCAATAGCCCAGCGTGGGCGATGAGCCTACTTGTCCGCCTCGCGCCTGCCGGCGATCACGCCGTAGAGGTCGGGCCGCCGGTCGCGGAAGAAGCCGAACGCCGCGCGCGTGCGAGCCACCTTGTCCAGATCGAACGTCGCCAGCGCCACGCCCTCCTCGCCCCAGGGCAGCTCCGAGACGATGTCGCCGCGGTGATCGGCCAGGAAGGAGTGGCCGTAGAAGACCTGTCCCTCCTCGTCGCCGATGCGATTGGCCGCGGCCACCGGGATGACGTTGGAGACGGCGTGGCCGATCATCGCGCGCTGCCACGGCTCGCGCGTATCGAGATCCGGATCGTGCGGCTCGCTGCCGATGGCCGTCGGGTACAGAAGGATCTCGGCGCCGCCGAGCACCATCGATCGCGCGCATTCGGGAAACCACTGATCCCAGCACACGCCGACGCCGACGCCGCCGAAGCGCGTGGCCCACGATCGAAACCCCGTGTCGCCGGGACGGAAGTAGAACTTCTCCTCGTAGCCCGGCCCATCCGGGATGTGGCTCTTGCGGTAGAGGCCGAGCAGCGAGCCGTCGGCGTCGATCATCGCCAGGCTGTTGTAGTAGTGCGGCCCGTCCTTCTCGAAGAACGAGATCGGGATGACCACGCCCAGCTCGGCCGCCAGCTTCTGGAATCGCGCAACCGTCGCGTTTCCCTGCAGCGGCCTGGCCTGGTCGAAGTATTCCTCGCGCTCCGTCTTGCAGAAGTACGGGCCCTCGAACAGCTCGGGCGGAAGAACGATCTGCGCCCCGCGCGCCGCCGCCTCGCGCACGAGCGCTTCGATCTTGTCGACGTTCTCCTCGCGCGTCCCGCTCAGGGCCGCCTGGACCACGGCCACCGTCACCATGCGGTCGGTGCTCAATGTCTCCACGTCACGACCTCGCCAGCGGCGCCGGCTCCTGCTGCGTGATGCAGTGGAAGGCGCCGCCGCCGCTGAGCACCGCACGAGCCGGTACGGCCACGGTCCGCCGGTCCGGGAAGCACGCTGCGATACCCTCCACGGCCTCGTCGTCGTGCCGCGAGCCGTACACGGGAACGATCACGGCGGCGTTGCCGATGTAGAAGTTGACGTAGCTGGCCGGCATGACGCGGCCATCGCCGTCGCGCAGCAGGCCTGGCGACGGAATGCGCACGATCTCGAGCGGGCGCTGGGCCGCGTCGTGCATGGTCGTGAGGTCCTGGAGAATCCTGGCCAGCGCGGGCGCGTTGGGATCGTCCTCGTCGCGCGCCTCCATGCAAACCACGCGGCCCGGCGCCACGAACCGCACGAGCGTGTCGATGTGACCGTCGGTATGATCGTTGACCAGTCCGTCACCGAGCCACAGGAGCCGCTGCACGCCCAGCGCATCGCACAGATGATGGGCGATCTCGGCGGCGCTGAGCGATGGGTTGCGGTTGCCATGCAGCAGGCACTGGCGCGTGGTGAGTGCGGTTCCCTCGCCGTCGACCTCGATGGCGCCGCCCTCGAAGATCATGGGCACCTCGAAGGAATGCACGCCGGCGGCGGCGCGAACCGCGCGTGCCACACCGAGGTCCTCGGGAAACATGTACTTCTCGCCCCAGCCGTTGAACCGGAAGCAGGCCGCGGCGACCTCGCCGTTTGCGCCGCGCACGAACAGCGGGGCCGTATCGCGCAGCCAGATGTCGCCGAAGGGAACCTGGTGAAACCGCACGGGCAGGCCGGACAGCGCTGCAGCCGCCTCGCGCTCGCCGGCATCGTCGAGCACCAGAAGCTCGATCATCTCGCCGGCCGCCTTGCCGTCGTCATCGAGCGCGGCAATGGCGCGGCACAGATCGGCGACCTCACGCTGCGCAGCCGGCAGATCCTCGAGCCACAGCTCGCGATGGCTCGGCCACGCCGTCCACACCGCTCGATGCGGCTCCCACTCGGCCGGCATGCAGAACCCCGCGCCCCTGGGAGAGTCGATGTGGTCGGCGGGCATGGTTCGTTCATGCCCTGACCTGGGCGTTGCTTGCAAGCGATGGCGTGCCTTGAACCGGTTGCGCAACTCGGAGAAAACGCGCCGATCATGGCCACGGCATCCTTCGCGCGCATCGACACCCCATGGCGTCACGAACAATCGCTCATCGGCGGCATCCGCCTCCATCTCGTTCGCGCCGGCGCCGGCTCCCCGGTGATCCTGCTGCACGGCTTTCCCGACTTCTGGTTCACCTGGCGTTATCAGCTTCCGGCGCTGGCGGCGGCGGGACTGGAAGCCATCGCGCCCGACATGCGCGGCTACAACACTTCCGAGAAGCCGGCAGGCGTGGCCAGCTATCGTATCGATGCCTTGGTCTCGGACGTGGTCGGCATCATCGATCACGTGGGCGCGCAGAAGGCGCACATCGTTGGGCACGACTGGGGCGGGATCGTCGCCTGGTACGTCGCGATGCACCGACCCGAGCGCGTCGATCGCCTCGTCATCTCCAACGCCCCGCATCCGGCGACCTATCAGCGCGATCTGTTCGCGACCGACCAGTGGCAGCGCTCGTGGTACATGCTGTTCTTCCAGATCCCGTGGCTGCCCGAAGCGATGCTGCGCGCCGGCAACGCCAGGGCCATCGAGCGCATGATCCGCCGGCACATCTACAACCGGGACGCCTACGCGCACGACGAAGCGCTGCATCAGAAGATGGCGCTGCTGCAGCCGGGAACGCTGACCGCCGCCATCAACTACTACCGCGCGGCGATGCGCCCCTCCTCGCGCAGGTCCCTGCAATCGCTGCGCAAGATCACGGCGCCCACGATGGTCGTCTGGGGCGAGCGTGACTTCGCGCTGCGAAGCAGCCTGGTCGAGGGGCTGGAGCCGTGGGTCGCGGACCTTCGCGTGCACCGGCTGCCCGATGCGGGGCACTGGGCGCATCTGGACGAGCCCGAGCGGGTGAGCCAGCTCCTCGTGGAGTTCCTGACGTGAGAACCAGCGCGCGTCTGCTCGCGGTCGTGCTCGTTGCGGCGCTGCCGGCGTGCGCGGCCGCGACCCGCACCTACAACCTGCGCGTCGAAGGCATGACGTGCGGGCAGAGCTGCCCGCTCGAGGTCGAGGAAGCGCTCGAGAGCATTCCGGGCGTGCGCAGCGTCAGCGTCGATTATCCGACGCAGAGCGCGGTGATCGTGGTGGATGCCGACAGGGAGCTGACCACGCGCGAGATGGATCTCTCCTTCCGCAACAAAGGCTACTTCATCTCGTCGATGGAGCCCGCGAAGTAACGGCCCGGCGCGGCATGGCCGAGCAGAAGATGTCTTCGTGGCGGGCCGTCGCCGTCGCGCTTCGCAGCTGGCGAACCGCCTCGGTCAGCCTCCTCTCCTTCTCGTCGGGCCTGCCGCTCGGCCTGGTCTGGATCGCCATTCCCACCTGGCTTGCGCGCGAGGGAGTCGACATCAAGGTCATCGGCCTGTTCACGCTGGTGCAGGCGCCGTGGAGCTTCAAGTTCCTGTGGTCGCCATTGATGGACCGCTACGCGATCCCGCTGCCGGGCATGGGCCGCAAGCTCGGGTGGACGCTGGTGGCGCAGGCCGCGCTGCTCCTTTCGACGCTGGCGCTGGCGAACGTCTCGGTCAGCGCCGATGCGATCTGGGTCGTCGGGTCCCTGACGCTGGCCATCGCCCTGGCATCGGCGACCCAGGACATCGCCATCGACGCCTATGCCGTCGAGGTGCTGCGGCCGCAGGAGCAGGGAGCCGCCGTGGGTGCACGCATCGCGTTGTACCGGGCGGCCATGTTCGTTGCCGGCGGCCTTGCCATCACGATGGCGGGAACGTGGTCATGGCCGGCCGTGTTCGCCGGACTGGCGCTGCTCTATCTTCCGATGGCGGTCGTCACGCTGCTGGCCCCGCGCCCGGACACCGAGACGCTGCCGGCGCCGACGTCGCTTCGCGCGGCGGTCTGGGAGCCGTTCGTCGGCTTCCTGTCCAAGGCGCGCGCGCTCGAGTTGCTCGCGTTCGTCACGCTCTACAAGCTCGCCGACAACCTCGGCGGCGCGCTGGTGCGGCCGTTCCTCGTGCAGACCGGCTTCGACGATTTCGACGTCGGCATCGCCACCGCCACCATCGGGCTGACCGCGACGCTGCTGGGAACGTTTCTCGGGGGCATCCTGACCACGGCGCTGGGCCTCGGCCATTCGCTTTGGTTCTTCGGCGCGCTGCAGGTGCTCTCGAACGCGGGCTACGTCCTGATCGCCTCCGTTGGCGCGAACCGGCCGCTGATGTACGCGGCGATGGGCTTCGAGAGCCTGACCAGCGGAATGGGCACTGGCGCCTTCAGCGTACTGCTGCTGCGCATGACGCAGAAGCAGTTCTCGGCCACGCAGTACGCGCTCTTCTCGAGCCTGTTCGCGCTGCCGCGTCTGCTGGCGGGCCCGGTCACGGGCGTGATGGTGGATGCGATGGGATGGCGAGACTTCTTCCTGTTCACCATTGCCATCGGCATCCCCGGGCTCCTGATGCTGCAGCGCTTTTCGCCGCTGGGCGTGCGCGAGCCTCAGCTCGAAGGCCTGGCCGAAATTGCGCCGCGCCCGGTGACGCGGGCAGATCTGGTACGGCGCGGCGTCATCGGCGGCGCCGCCGGAATGGCGATCGCAGTGGCCTCGATGCTGCTGCTGGCGGTGCTGCGGCAGCGAAAGGCCGCGCCTGCCGAGCCCTTCGACATCACCGCCAACCTCTGGGCGATGCTGCTTCCCACCGACACCGGCGCCGCGCTCGGCCTGTTCGGCGCGGTTCTGTTCGCGCTCGTGCTGGGGCTCGCGAGCGCCGCCACCGCCGCCGCTCGCTCGCGTGACCGGCAGGAGCGGCGCACCGCTTCGCGATGAACAGCGCGGCTCAGCGCCTGGCGCCCCAGGTGTCCCAGTACGTCACCTCGCGTGCCGGAATGCGCTTGGCCGGCTTGAAGTCGTCGCCAGTGAAATAAGCCACCGGCAGCAGCGCGGCCTGCGTGACGTTCCTTGGAATGCCGAGCAGCTCGGCCGCCTCCTG
Organism: Candidatus Limnocylindrales bacterium; assembly: GCA_035626395.1. Taxonomy (NCBI): domain Bacteria; kingdom Bacillati; phylum Chloroflexota; class Candidatus Limnocylindria; order Candidatus Limnocylindrales; species Candidatus Limnocylindrales bacterium. The sequence goes on from DASPNR010000023.1 coordinate 167,563, forward strand.
CTCGAACATCAGATGAATCGTGGTCCACGCCGAGCCGAGCCCGCGCGCACGCGCAGCCAGCATGAAGGACCAGACGGCGGGAAGGATCGAGCCGTACATCGACGCCTGCGCGAACTGCGGCGCTTCCTCGAAGCGACCCTCGATGCACGGGATCACGAACACCGGCGCCTGCTCCATCGTCTGCGCCAGATAGACCGCCGAATCGACGACGCGCGGCATCTGCTGCTGGCGCGGATCGTCGGCCGGCCGCTCCTCGCGCGGCATCTGCGCGTACAGCTCGAAACCGCGACGGTACAGGTCCGCCAGTGCCTTCTTCTTGGCCTGATCGTAGATGACCAGGAACGACCAGGTCTGCTGGTTCGATCCGGTGGGCGCCTGAATGGCGATCTCGATGCATTCCTGGATCAGGTTGGGCGAGACCGCGCGCGTGTAGTCGAGGCGTTTGCGGACCGAGCGGGTCGTGGTGAGCAGGCGATCGGCGTCCATCAGGGTCTCCTTGCGGCGGGAGCGGCCGCGGTTGTCCGTGCGCATATGTGCCGAAAAACCGGACCGGCACAATTAGGGCGACGAGCTCAGCGTCGGCGAGTACTGGCGAAGGAGCCGTCGCGTCCACCAGGCGCCGGTGGCGGCGCGAGTGGACGGATCGGAGAAGCGATAGTCGTAGAGCATCGCGCGTACGTGAGCGGGTCGCTGGCCGTCGAACGGATCCTCGGCGAGCAGCTCGCGCACCGATGGCGAGCCGTCGAGAAGACGGCGCTGCAGCTCGAGGATCCAGCCGTTGCGCCGGTAGTCCCCGAGCGCCGCGAACCACATCTGCCAGTCCAGGCGCGGCTGATGCGGCTGCACGAACGCCGGCGCGCGCGTCACGTCGCCCGGCTTCCAGCGAAACTCGTACGCCAGCCACTCGCGTCCGTCGCGGCTGCCCTCGAGGATGATCTCCGGACGCTGGCGCGTCATCCTCGCGAACAGCCCGTAGCTGCTGGTCAGGTGATACGGCTCGATCGCTTCGGCCACGCGGGCGATCGGCCACGGCACGCGCGCTGCCTGACCGAAACGCGCCATCATCTCGGCACCACCCGCGCTGGCCAGCGCCAACGCGAGCACGGCGGCGACGGCGCGCGCCGCGCTGCGGCCCGCCGCGCGGACTCTGGCGGTCGCACGCGGCGGGGGCGCATCGGCTCCGTGCGCGTGCAGCCACAATGCGCGGACGTGCTGCGCCGCAACGCGCGGCTGCAGCCAGCGCGGCAGCGCGGCGTCGTCGAGCACCGACGAGCACAGCACCAGCGTCAGCAGGTTGAAGAACGTGTAGTTGCCGGTGGCAGCGATGGCGAGCTGCAGGAAGGCGAGCGGAACGAACGTCAGCAGACGCGCGCTGCGCGGGCCGAAGACGAAGAAAGGTAGCACCAGCTCGATCGCGAACATCACCGCGGCCGACACCCGGTGCAGCCAGGCAGGCAGGTGGTGCACGTACCAGGCCGTCCACGTCGGCAGCGGCTGCGTCCAGTAGTGGTACTCGAGCGCGGTAAGGTTCCACCACACCGGATCGTTGCTGAGCAGCTTGACCATCCCCGAGGCGAACATCAGCCGGAACAACAGCCAGCGATAGAGCAGGATGACGATGCGCGACGGCTCGTGCGGATGCCGCCACCGCTCCCGAAGCGCCAGCGGCTGGAGAAAGATCGCCAGAAATCCGGCCTCCAGCAGCAGAATGTCCCACTGGAAGGACAGAAAGACGCGGCCGGTGACGAAGAGCGACAGGTACAGCGCCCAGCACGCCAGTGCGGCAGCGAGCGGCGCCAGGCCGAGCAGCCACGCCGCGGCGGCCGTCGCTCCGGTCCAGCAATACGCCGCCAGCGCAGCGTCTCCGTGCCAGAGCCACAGCAGCGTCGGATGGGATCGCCACGCGCCGTCGCCGGCGCGCGTCTGCAGGAACCTCAGGTAGTCGGCGACCGGCAGAATGCCATCGCTGCCGTAGAGGCCCTGGATTTGCACGGCCAGGGATGCGAACGCCACCAGATAGACGAGCGCGACCCCGCGCGAGAGCAGCCACCCCACGCGCGCGTAGCCCGGATCGAAGATGCGCCACCTGGCCACTGGGAAAGCCCGCTCCGCGCTGTTAGCTATCGGATGTGGCCGCTCGGCGCATCATCGTATGCAAGGCCGCCGTGCTCGGCGAGAAGGAAACGGCCAAGTTCCCCATCACCGAGCCGGCTGCGGAGGATGCGGCCGCGGACGGCAAGTCCCCGGCGCGCCAGCCGCCGCGCGAAGGCTTCGTGATCCGCTACGGCGGCAAGCTCTACGCGTATCGCAACGAGTGCCGGCACATCCCCATGACGATGGACTGGGTCGAGAACCGCTTCCTGTCGCGCGACCGCTGCTACATCCAGTGCGCGACCCACGGTGCGCTCTATCAGATCGACACGGGACTGTGCGTGGCGGGGCCGCCGGCGGGCGAGCGCCTGCGCGCGCTGGCGGTCGAGGTGGAAGGCGACGACATCGTCGTCACGGTACCGTAGGGCGCACCGCGGACAGGAGGTCCGTTGAACGATCCTGCCTGCGCTCGATCACGACAGCGGGCAGTTGAGCCGGAGCGAGATGCCGACGGCCGCCTTGAGCGTCGTCAGTGCATCGGCCGCCGTGATGGCACCGCTCAGGTTCACGTCGCAGACGAGGTCGGAGCAGTTCGCCGAGCCCACGGCCGACTTCAGCGTGGACAGCGCATCGACGCTGGTGATGGCGCTGTCGTTGTTGGCATCGCCGCAGCGCGCGATGTGGTTGGTCGAGTAGCCGAGATCCTTGAAGAGGTTGACGGTCAGGCGCAGGTCGCGGATGCCGCTGGTGGCGAACGGCTCCATCAGCTCGTCGGGCGCAAGCTTGGTGTCGAAGTGCGCGACGGAGGAGCCGGGCTCGTACTGCGCCGGCGCATAGATCTGGACGCGACCATCCGGCTTGCGACCCTGCGTCAGGTAGGCGCTGTTGCCTTTGACCGCCGTGCCCGCCCACGCCAGGTCGGGGCCGTTGAGAATGGCCGCCTTGCGCTGCTGGTCGCTCATGGCGACCAGGCTCTTCGGCACCACCGTCGGATCCTCGAGCCAGAACGTGTACGCGTCCGGAAGCGGGTTGCCGCCCGGTGGCGGGTCGAACAGCGAGCCGGTGCTGGGATCGATGAGGTCCAGGAAGCCGACGCCGTGCGCGATCTCGTGCAGCACGACGCTGAGAAAGTCGATGTTGCTGCCGTTGTTGCCGTCGAGGCCGTAGTAGAAGCCGCGCGTCCCCAGTACCGTCGGCCCGTCGACCGAGCTGTTGAACTGGGCGCTCATCTCGGGACGGTCTGGATCGAGGATGCTGTTGAGGTCGTCGTTGGCGAGCTGGTTGGCCAGCGCCGCGGCGTACCACGTGCCGGAACGTGTGGCGTTGAGGAAGTCGCGATGCACGGTGTCCGGTGATGCGCTTCCCAGCAGTGCGCTCGTCTGCGTGCCGCCGAGAGCATCGAACGTGGCGCTGACCACGATGGGAATGTTGCCGTTGAGGCGTGCGCCCCATGCGTCGGCGGCGTACTGGAAGACGTACATCCGCTGCTCGCCCAGAGTATCGCCGGGGTTTCCGCCTATGGGCGCGACGGGCGTGATGTCGTTGAACCCTTCGGCCGGCGAATCATCGTTGCGCACGATGAACTGCACGGCATCGGCCGGGAGCGCCGCCAGCAGCACCACGCCTGCGGCCGATAGGATTGCCATCGCACGCAGCGCGCGCGGCGCCGCGGCCCGAACCATGAAAAGGAGATGCCGGGTCATCGGCCGCTGAACATATCAGAGCCTTCGCAGCCGAGTCACCAGCTTTTCCGGCGACATCGGCAGCCGCGGCGAGATATTTTCAGCTTAGTTCTTCCTTAAAAAGCGTGACCACGCGCTGCCAGGCATCGGCGGCGGATCCGGCGTCATAGTCGGGACGCTCGTCGCAGAAGAAGCCATGACCCACATTCGGGTAGACGATGACTTCGTGCCGCACGCCGGCGCCGGCCAGCGCCTGCCGGATCTTGTCGACGTCGCTCAGGGGGATGTAGCCGTCGTTCTCGCCGAAGAAGCACAGGATCCTGCCGCGGATGTTCCTGGTGCGGTCCAGCGTCGCCGGCGTGCTGGCGATGCCGCCGCCGTAGAAGCTGGCCGCTGCCGCCAGCGGCACCTCCCCGGCAGCCAGATAGGTGAGATGGCCGCCGAAGCAGAAGCCCATCGCACCGATGCCCTTGCCGCCGACGTCGGCACGCGCGCCCAGAAAGTCGTAGGCGGCACGGATGTCGGCGACGAGCTCCTCGGGCCTGACCTTCTGCATCAGCTCGAGCCCTCTGCTCAGGCCTTCCTGGTCATAGTTGAGCTCGATGCCGGGCGCGGTGCGGTGAAACGGCTCCGGCGCAAGCACCACGTAGCCTTCGGCCGCGACGCGGTCGGTGACTGCGCGGATGTGATGATTCACGCCGAAGATCTCCTGAAACAGGATGACGCCTGGGTACTTGCCGCCATCGTCGGGGCGTGACAGGTACGCCGGCATCGAGGCGCCGGCAACGGGAACGGTGACGCGTTCGCTGCGGGTCTTCATCGGGGAACCTCCTGGCGCGGCGTCGGTAGCACGCGGAGCATCGCAATGGAACTGAAGCAGATCAGGTACGTCGTGGAGAACCGCGTCGGCGTCATCACGCTCAGCCGGCCCGACCGGATGAACGCGTTCACCAACCGCATGATGAACGAGATGCTGCACGTCCTCGACGAGGCCGCGCGCGACGACTCCGTGCGCGTGCTCGTCGTCACGGGTGAAGGGCGCGCGTTCTGCGCCGGCGCCGACCTCGGCGCCGGCGGCAAGACTTTCGACGCCGAAGCTGCGGGGGAAGAGGTCGGACTGACCGGCCATCGCGACGGCGGCGGGCGCGTTTCGCTTGCACTGTTCGCTTCGCGCAAGCCGGTGATCGCGGCCATCAACGGCGCTGCCGTCGGTGTCGGCATCACGATGACGCTGCCGATGGACATCCGCGTCGTCGCCGAGGATGCCAAGATCGGCTTCGTTTTCGCGCGGCGTGGCATCGTGCCGGAGGCGTGCTCGTCGTGGTTCCTGCCTCGCATCGTCGGAATCAACAAGGCGGTCGAGCTGTGCGTGACCGGACGCGTGTTCCGCGCCGCCGACGAGAAGGAATCCGGTCTGTTCAACTACGTCGTTCCCGCCGATCAGGTGCTGCCCAAGGCGATGGAGCTGGCGCGCGAGATCGCCGACAACACCAGCGCCGTCTCGGTCGCGCTGGCACGTGCGCTGCTGTGGCATGGGCTCGGGCAGCCCGATCCGCAGCATGCGCACCTCGTCGACTCCAAGGCGATCTTCGCGATGGGCCGCAGCCCCGACGCATACGAAGGCGTGCAGAGCTTCCTCGAAAAGCGCCAGCCCAACTTCACGATGAGCGCCTGGAGCGACATGCCCGAATTTTATCCGTGGTGGATCGAGCCGAAAGTGTGAGACTGGGGTCCGATCTCGCGTTGCAGCTTTTTTCTGTGCTGCGTCCAAATCCTCGAATGCAAGACCTGATCCCATGAAGCTCGGGAGCGTGCATATCTTCGAGTCGCCGCCGGGGATCGGCGACGGGCGCGCGATCGCCGAGCAGATGGAGCTGATCGTGCGCGCCGAAGAGCTCGGCTACGACTCCGCCTGGATCGCCGAACATCACTTCAGCGACTACGGGGTCTGCGGATCGCCGGCCGTCATCATGGCCGCGGCCGCCGCTCGCACGCACCGAATCCGCCTGGCCTCGGCCGTCAGCGTGCTGAGCCTTCATCACCCGGTGCGCCTGGCCGAAGAGTTCGCGCTGCTCGATCATCTGTCGGACGGGCGCGTCGAAATGGGCGTCGGGCGCGGGTACCAGCAGCACGAGTTCGCCGGCTACGGCGTGGATCCGGCAACCTCACGCGAGCGCTTTCACGAAAGCCTCGAGCTCATGAAACGGCTCTGGACCGAGCCGCAGGTCACGCACGATGGGCGCTACTGGAAAGTCGCCGGCGCCAGCCTGCGGCCGCGGCCGCTGCAGCGGCCGCATCCCCCGCTTTGGATGGCTTGTCTGTCACCGGCCAGCTTCGAGCCATGCGGTCGCGACGGCTATCACCTCTTGTGCGCGCCGGTGTTCGGCTTCGATCCCGCCGGCGGCGCCGCGCAAGTCGGCGATTGGCGTGCAGGCCTGCGAAAGAGCCGCATCGCGCCCGAGAGCCGGGAGGTAGGCGCGCTCGTCATCACGTATGTGGCCGACACGCGCGCCGCGGCCGAAGCCGATCTCAAAGATCACGTCCTGTGGTACTACCGCACGCTGGCAGCGCAGGTGGCCGCCGCCGGGGCGCCGTCGCAAGGCTACGAGACCTACGCGCAGGCCCGCGACTTCCTCGCCACCGTCGACTGGGACACCGCCCTTCGTCGCAACGCCGTCATCTGCGGCAACCCCGACGACGTTGCTGCGCAGATCGACCGTATCCGCCGCGCCTGCGGCATCACCACCTATCTGGCCTGGACGAGAATCGGCGGCCTGCCCGTCGACAAAGCCACGCGCAGCATGGAGCTGCTGTCCCAAGAAGTCCTACCCCAGCTCAACGGCTGAGTGCGAATCAGCGGCAGCAGATCGGGTGCTAGGCGCGGCCGTCGGCACGATCGGGCCGACATTCGGGAAACTCGGCAATCTCGCGCAGCCAGTCGTAGGAGTACATCCCCGTCGAATGCCCATCCGCCCACAGGAAGCGAATGGCATAGCGGCCGACGCCTTCGTGTCCGACGAGCATCGGATCATCGACTTCGATGAAGCGCGTCTGTCCGGAATGTCCCTGGCATTGCGCGCACGGGCACCAGCCGCGCAGTCCGCCGTAGGTGTACTCGGTCGTCGCGCCGTCGCTCCAGCGCACGCGCGCAATGCGAGCGGCGTCGTCGCGCGTGATCTCCACGGGCTCGGGGCCGTAGAGGTCGGCGCGCAGCTTCTCGAGGCTCTCTTCGACCGATCGCGCCAGCGACAGGAACGCCGTTGCCGCCGGATGCGAGGGCTCGGCGATGACGATGGGCCGTCCGGCGTCGCCGGTCTCGCAGACCCTGGCATCGATGGGCACTTCGGCGAGGACCGGCGCACCGACCGCTCGCCCGATCTCCTCCGACCTCTGCGTCCCGAACAGCTCGTCGCGCGTGCCGCATTTCGGGCAGGCGTAGCCCGACATGTTCACGACCACGCCGAGAATGGGCGTGCTCAGGCGGCGGAACATCGCAACGCCTCGCGTGACGTCGGCAAGCGCCACGTCCTGCGGCGTCGTCACGATGACGCCGCCGTCGAGCGGGACCTCCTGGGCCAGGGTCAGCGGGATGTCGCCCGTCCCGGGAGGCAGATCGACGATCAGGTAGTCGAGCTGGCCCCAGGCCACCCCGCGCAGAAACTGCTTGGTGGCGCTCATTGCCATGGGCCCGCGCCAGACCACCGGCGCCTGGTCGTCGAGGAAAAAGCCCATCGACATGATCGAAACGCCGTAGGCGTCCACCGGATGCATCAGGCGCTTGTCGGGGTCGGGCCTGGGCATCTCGCTGACGCCGAACATCATGGGAGCGCTTGGACCGTAGATGTCGACGTCGGCAAGGCCGACGCGGCGGCCGAGCGACTGCAGGGCCAGGGCCAGGTTGGCGGCCACCGTCGACTTGCCCACGCCGCCCTTGCCGCTGGCGACGGCGATGATGCGCTGGACCCCTTCGAGCCGCGGCTGGCGCGAGACCGACGGCTGCGGCTGCGCCTCAGGCATGGCCGACGACCCCGGCTCCAACCTGCACGCCTTCGATGACGCGGTCGGCCAGATCGACGAAGGCGGCCGCCGCTGCGCTGGCAGGCTCGGCGGCAACCACGGGCGCTCCGGCATCGCCGGCCTCACGCACGCCGCGGACGAGAGGAATCGAGCCGAGCAGGCTCAGTCCGACGCGCTGTGCCATGGCGGCGCCGCCGCCGTGGCCGAAGATGTGCGCCTCGGCACCGCAGCCCGGGCACACGTGAAAGCTCATGTTCTCGACGACACCCAGCACCGGAACCTGCGCCTGCTGAAACATTTTGAGCCCCCGCTCGACATCGGCCAGAGCGACGTCCTGGGGCGTCGTGACGATGATTCCGGCGTCCATGGCCAGGGTCTGCGTCAGCGTCATCTGGATGTCGCCGGTACCGGGCGGCAGATCCAGGACCATGACGTCGAGCTCGCCCCAGGCGACATCCATCAGGAACTGGTTCAGGGCCTTGGTCAGCATGGGCCCGCGCCAGATCAGCGGCGCCCCTTCCCCGACGAAAAACCCCATGGAAACAAGGCGGACGCCGTATCGCTCGGCCGGCACGAAGCGGCCTTCCTCATCGCTGGCGCCGGCCTGACCGGGCCCGACTCCAAACATGGTCGGCATGCTCGGGCCGTAAAGATCCGCGTCCAGAAGCCCGACACGAAGCCCCCGCCGCGCCAGCGCCACCGCCAGGTTGGAGGCGACGGTCGACTTGCCGACGCCGCCCTTGCCGCTGGCTACGGCAACGATGCGCCGGACGCCCGGCAGACCCTTGGGCCCCTTGCCCATGGCCTTGGCCAGATCGCGCGCCTGCGCCCCGGCATCGGCCTGCTGGCGCTCGATGACGACTGCCGCCGGCGGAATCCCTTGCAGAGAAGCCAGCGCCTGCTCGACTCCTGAGACGATCTGGCGGGCGACGTCCGCATTTTCCGTCAGCACGTTCAGACGGACTTCGAGGCGATCCGGCGTAAGGGCGATGCTTTTGATAACGCCGAAGGAGACGATATCTCGCGTGAAGCCGGGATACTTCACGGACTTCAGATGCTCTCGGATGTCGCTCTCGGTCATCGGTCTCCGTAAATGATGGCAGGAGCAGACCGTTTACAAACGCATCTGTGGTTTTCAATTCCTCAGAAATCTGCAATCTTAGCGGCGGCATCCAGGGACGTCCGTCGTCCGCTGAAGTCAAGCTCGAACGTACCGCCAGCCGGGGGGCTCAGGTCGAATGTACAGAGGGATTTCCTTGAACTGGGACGCCCTCTTAGGATAGACGCGAAGGTCGGCACGGCTCGCTCTGCCTGTCGTCAACACGACCAAACAGCTGGATTGAGAAGGGATAACGATGGGATTGCGACGCTTCTTCCGAAACGCGGCTCTCGGCCTCACGCTGACGACGCTCATGACTCCGACCGCGGCGTCGGCTCAGCTGTGTCCTGGTGAAGGCGAGGATTTTCCGTTCCTTTCGGATTCGGAATTCATCTGCCTGCGCACGAGCTTCCTGGCCACGCTCGAGTACTTCAACACGTTCATCGACGCCCGCCAGGACTGCTTCTTCAAGGAGATTGCGGGCGTGGAAGAGCCCGGCAAACTCGACTGCCTCGCTCCCATCACCAACGAAGAGCCGGGCACGACCAACGACGAGCAGACCGACCGTCGCCTGCGCGCGGCCGAAGCGCGCATGACGCGCCGGATCCTGACCCACTGCTCGGGCATCGACCTGACCAACCTCGGCTATCCCGGCTTCTGCTCCGATCCCGATGGCGCGCCGTACACTGCCTTCGATCACAACGTCTGCCTGCTGACGCGCGCCAAGTCGCTGGGAACGTTCCTGCTGGACGTGGAGCACCCGCCGTTCCCGGGCCATCTCTCCACCGCCGAGCAGATCTGCCAGGACACCATCGCCCGCAACTCGGCCAACATGACGCGCGCCGAAATCGAGTGGCGCGGCCGCTGCCTGCTCAAGCAGGCCGTGCGCGCCATCGACCTGCCGCCCGAGATCGACTGCCGTCGCGAGCGCGATCCTCAGGATCCCGACACCGGCCGTCCCTACACCGACGAGCGCGTGGTCGAGGCCCACAACTTCCTGCTGCGCGGCATCCCGAACAGCTGCCCGGCCATCGATCTGGAGAACCTGAACTTCCCCCATCGCTGCGAGTTCCCCGACAACGACTCGGTGTTCCCGCTGCCGGCGCTCGTGGAGTGCATGTTCGAGTTCCACCACCACGACGTGTTCCGCTTCCTCGACATCTTCTTCCCGTGCAGCAGCAAGTGCGGCAACGGGCAGCTCAACGTCGAGGAGGAGTGCGACGACGGCGACAACGAGACCGCCTCCGGCGACTTCTGCCGCATCGATTGCACGCTCATCGACTGCGGTGACACCAACGACGACGGCGTCCACGACGCCACCGACGCGCTCTACATCCTGAACGCGGCGGTGGGCCTGCAGAGCTGCACCCTGCTGATCTGCGACGTCACCGGCGATTTCCGCATCCGCGCCTCCGACGCGCTGCGCGCGCTGCAGTTCGCCGTCGGCCTGCCGGTGCTGCTGCAGTGCCCCGACGTCAGCGTCACCTGCGGCAACGGCTTCCTCGAGGTCAAGGAAACCTGCGACGACGGCGACACCGACTACGATAACGGGGACTTCTGCAACTCCGCCTGCCTGCTGGTGGACTGCGGCGACACCGACGACAGCGGCGCGGTCAACATTCTGGATGCTCAGTACATCCTGAACGCGAGTGTCGAGAACGTGCCCTGCACCGACTTCATCTGCGACGTCACGGGCAACGAAACGGTCAATTCGACGGACGCGCTGCGCGCCTTGATGCACAGCGTGGGACTGCCGGTGCTGTTCGAGTGTCCGGCGCCGCCGCCGACTCCGCCGGCTCCGCCTGTCGAGTAGCAACCCGCGAGCGTGACAGCAGGAAGGGCGCTCTCCGCCAAGGAGAGCGCCCTTTCTTTTTGCGGCCGGTGGAGTGTTGCCTGAGGAGCCGACGGACGACGATGGCGGCCCTGCTGCGTTGTCGGCGAGGTCGCGTGGTCAGCGGGCCCTCGAGCCCGCCTCCGCGCGCTCCTCTCGCGTCCGCCTCGCATCTGGGCCACCATCGCCGCCCGCGCTCGTTCGAACAAGAAGAAGAGCGCGAGCTTCGCCGCGCGAAAGATTCTGGGAGGTCGTCAATGGATCTGGGACTGGTGGGCAAGGTTGCGTTCATCACTGGTGGGGCGTCGGGGCTCGGCAAGTGCACGGCGGAGATGATGGCGGCGGAGGGCGTCTCCGTGATGTTGGCGGACGTCAATGAGGGGATGCTCGAGAGTACGCGCGCAGCGCTTGCTGGCACGGGCGCGCAGGTCGAGGCGGTGCGGCTGGATGTTCGAGATCTCGGTGCGTGCCGCAAGGCGATCGACGGAACCATCGCGCGCTTCGGCAAGCTCGACATCCTGGTCAATTCGGCGGGCATCGGTGGGTCGGCTTCCTTCTTCGTCCAGACCGATCCGGAGGAGTGGCAGGATCTGATCGGGATCAACCTGCTCGGCGTGATGAACTGCTGCCGGGCGGCCTCCGACCACATGATCGAGCGGCGGTATGGCAAGATCGTATCGATCGCTTCGGAGGCCGGACGCGCCAACGAGAAGCGAATGGTGGTGTACGGCGCGACCAAGGGCGGCGTGATCTCGCTGACGCGCGGGCTGGCGCTCGAGCTGGGCCGCTACTCGATCAACGTCAATGCCGTCTGTCCGGGCGTGACCAAGACGCCGATGACCGCCTACATCGACGAGGAAATGGAGAAGCAGGCCTCCAGATTCTATCCGCTCGGCCGTCTCGGCGTGCCCGAGGACATCGCGCCGATGATCACGTTTCTCGCCTCCGACCGTGCCTCCTGGATCACCGGTCAGGCCATCAGCGTCAGCGGCGGCTTCGGCCGCGCGTGATGGAAGCCGCGCCGCACCGTCGGCGGCGCGCTCAGCCTACCGTCGGCGGCCGCTTTGCCGGCCGCGCCTTGCGGCCGCGCGTGCGCGGAGAGCTGCCGAGGATCTGATTGACGAACGCGCGAGCGGCCCGCATGTAGCGCTCGCGCTCGCTCTCGGAAAGGCCGGGGTTCTCGCTGGCGAGATTTCGCTCGAACTTGTCGAGCTGCTGCTCGAGCAGCACGCGCAACAGGGTCTGGTCCAGGTCCGAGGCCGGCATGGCGGTCCTTATAGCGGGAGCGCTCCCTGCGACGGAAACGCCGCTTGCAGAGCGCACACCAGCGAGCCGCGCAGGCGGCGCGGCGGCGTTGCTCCCGTACGCATTCGCACGCCGCGTCACCTTGAAGCGCGCCTCACCTTTCGCGTAGCCGCGGCGGTGAGGCGACCGGCTTCTTCAGGCGGCGCGCCGAACGAACAGCGACAAGAAGAAGCACGACACCGCCACCAGCACGATGGCGCCGCCGGCAGCCACATCGAGCTGGTAGGACAGAACCAGCCCGGCAATGCCGCTGAGCGCGCCCAGCGCCATCGACATCGCGATCTGACGGCGGAAGTCCAGTGTCCAAAGCGCAGCCGTGGCGGCCGGCACGACCAGAAGCGCTTCGATCAGCAGCACGCCCACCACGCGAACGCCGGCGACGATCGTCACCGCCAGAACGACCAGCAGCAGCGCGTCGAGAAGGTCGACGGGCCGGCCGTAGACGCGCGCCACTTCCTCGTCGAAGGCGATGAACAGCAGCTCACGAAACGCGGCGAAGACGATGAGCGCGACCACGCCCGCCAGCACGGCGATCCCCGCCAGCTCGCCGGGAGAGATCGCCAGCACGCTGCCGAACAGGTAGCCGAACAGATCTTGCTGGAATCCGTGACGCAGGCTCAGCAACACCAGCCCGAGCGCCATCGATGCCGAAAGAAACACGCCGATGATGGCATCCTCGGACACGCGCCGGCTGCGGCCGATCCAGAACATTCCGAGCGCCACCGCCACAGCGAACAGCGCGGCCGACAGGCGCGGGTCGATGCCCAGCAGCAGCCCCACGGCCACGCCGCCTACCGCCGAGTGCGAGATGCCCACGCCGATGAACGCGAGGCGGCGCAGGACAACGAAGAAGCCCAGCAGGCCGCACAGCAACCCCACGATCACGACCGCCGCCAGCGCCCGCTGCGCGAACGCGAACTCCAGCATCAGCTTCCGCTCCGCCTCTGCCCATGCTGCGCGCCATCGTCGTCGACACCGGCGCCGACGTGATGGCCGCCGTGGTGGGCGATCTCGCCGCGCAGGAAGTCGAACTCGCACGAATACGCCTCGCGCAGCGCGTGGCTGTGCACCACGTCCTCGGGATTGCCGTGCACGTGCATGACGCGGTTGATGCAGATGAGCTCGCTTGCCTGCCCGGCCAGGGCCAGCAGATCGTGCGAGACGCACACGACCGTCAGTCCCAGGTCGCGCTGAAGGCGCAGGAGCAGCCCGTAGAATTCGAGCTCGGATGGCAGATCCAGGCCGACGGTGGGCTCGTCGAGAACGAGCAGCCGCGTCCCTGCGCACAACGCCTGGGCCAGCAGGGCGCGCCGCATCTCGCCGCCCGAAAGGCGTCCGATGGAGCGGTCGGCAAGATGGTCGATGCCGACGTGAATCAGGCTTTCCCGCACTTCCTGCCAGTCCGCCCGCGCCGGAAGCCGCAGGCGCCCGATACAGCAGAGCCGCCCCATCATGACGATGTCGGCGACGGTGGCCGGGAAGTTGCGCGGCACCGCCGCGCGCTGCGGCACATAGCCGATGGAATGCGCGTCCTCGCCGAGCCGCGCGGGCGTGTGTCCGAGCACCTGGATCGATCCGGATCGGACGGGCACCAGCCCGAGCAGCGCCCGCAACAGCGTGGTCTTGCCGGCACCGTTGGGCCCGATGACTCCGAGAAACGCGCCTTCGCGAACGCGAAAGGAAATGTCCTCGAGCACGACGCGCCCGTCCAGTTCGACGTTCACGTGATCGAATGCCACTGCGTCCATGGGGAGCGCGCGACTATGGGGGCAACCTCATCGCCAGGCAACCGGTCACGCGCTGCGCGTCACGGCTTCTCGCACTGGCCCGCCCGCTCCCGCTCGGCTAGAAGAATCGGATGGGCCGCAAAGCGAGAGACAAGAAGGACAGAGCCAGGCCGCTGCCGGCGGCATCGACGGCGATGCCGGCGACGACAACCGCCGCAGGCGACACCATCCCGGCGGCCGGTGCAGCGACTCCCGCCGCGCCCGCCGCAACGGCTGCACCCGCCGCACGAGCGGTTGCCGCTTCTGCACGACGCGCGCGAGCGACCCGGCTGGTGACGATGCCGCCACGCGCGGCTCTCTGGGCAGGCATTCTGGCGCTGATCGTCGCCGTCTCGTACGCGAACTCGCTGGAGACGCCGTTCGTTCTGGATGACCCTCTGCACATCACCAAGAACCCGCGCATCCAGCGCCCGCTCGACATCGGCAGCCTGTTTCGCGACACGCGCGCCACCGTCACCGCGTCACTGCGGTTCAATTATTCTTCCAGCGGCCTCGACGTCACCTCCTACCATCTGCTGAACGTGGTCGCGCACCTCTTCACGGGCTACCTGGTCTTCCTGTTCTCGTACGTCACGCTGCGGCTTCCATCGATGGGCGGGCGCTTCGAACGCAGCGCCGACGGCATCGCCGCCGCCGTTGCCGCGATCTTCCTGCTGCATCCGATCCAGACCGAAAGCGTCACCTACGTGATCCAGCGCTCCGAGATCTTCGCCTCCGGCGCGTTGGTGGCGGCGCTGCTGGCCTTCATCGATGCGACCGACCTGCGCCGTCGCGGCGCCCTGGCTGGCCTGGCCGCGGCGTGCCTGTTCGGCGCCTACAGCAAGCCGATGTTCGTGGTGGTGCCGGCGGTGCTGGCCGCCTACGATTTCTGTTTCCTGTCCCGCAACATTCGCGGGATGGCCGAGCGCGGGATCGGTTACGCGATCGCCATCGTCAGCTCCATCCTGGTGCTGGTGCTGTCGACGCGGTCGGGCAGCTTCTCCGGAACGACGGCCGGCTTCGACGTCGAGGGCATCACGCCGATGCAGTACCTGGCCACACAGTTCGGCGTGGTCGTCTACTACCTGCGAGTCGCGTTGTGGCCGGACCGGCTCTGCTTCGACTGCGGCTATCAGGGGCCATGGCCGGTGCTGGCCTCTCCGCTGGGCGACAGCGTCATCCTTCCGCTGGCGATCCTGCTCGGCCTGCTCGTGCTCGGCGCGGCGTTGTGGCGCAGCTACCCGCCCGTGCTGTTCGCCGTGCTCGGCAGCGCGTTCGTCCTGGCACCGAGCTCGAGCATCGTTCCGCTTGCGGACTTCTACGTCGAGCATCGGATGTATCTTGCGATCGGTCTGATGGCGCTGGCCCTGGTTCCCCTCGCCCATCAGGCCACGGCAACTCTCGGCCAGCGCCTGGGTCTGCAGGCCGAATCGATGAAGAAGGGCCGACTTGCCCTTGCCGGCGCCGTCTGCGTGGTGCTCGGACTGCTGACCCTGCAGCGCAACACCGTCTATGCCGACAAGCTCGTGCTCATGCAGGACACGCTCGCCAAGGCGCCCAACAGCGAACGCGTGCAGTACAACATCGCCAACGAGTACGGCCGGCGCGGGCAGCGCGAAAAAGCGATCGAGCATTACAAGGAAGCGATCCGCATCGCCCCGGGAATCGTTCGCAGCTACATGAACCTCGGCTCGCTCTACCTCAAGAACAATCAGGTCGAGGAGGCGCTGCAGACCTTCCTCGGCGGCGTGAAGGCAAAGCCCCACAACGCCATGGCGCATCGCAATGCGGGCTCGGCCTATCTTCGACTGGGCAAGCTGCAGGAGGGCCTGGCATCGATCGAGCGTGCGATCGCGCTCGATCCCGGCAACGCCAACGGCCATAAGCTGCGCGGGCAGGCGCTGCAGGCGCTCAGGCGGACCGACGAAGCTCGCGAGGCCTTTCGCCGGGCCAGCGAGCTGAACCCGGGCGACGCCGACCTCAAGGCCAGGCTCGAGCAGCTCGGCGGCTGAGCCGCGCCGGCCGCCGCGACCGCAGGCCGGCGAAATCACGCGCCATCGTTCGCCCACCGTCTTGCTCACGGGACCGCCAGCGGAATACGATCGGATGCACCGATACAGGAGGCGCCGATGAGCTCTCGCGTGTGTGCCCGTCCGATGTTCCGCGCCGTCTGCGCGTTCTGGCTCGTCACGATGCCGGTCGCGGCCCTGGGCGAAAGCGTCGTCCTCTACTCGAACGACTTCGAGACCCCCAACGTTCCGCTCGTCGTCAACTGCGGCAACTCACTCGACGCGCGCGGCGTCAACTTCCTCTACGGCAACGAGGAGTTCGTCTACAACCAGGTCCATTCGGTCGAGGCGGTGCTGATCGACGATCTCTCGGACCTCTACACCGATCCCGAAGGCATAGCCGGCGATGTCGCCCTCGGAATGCTGTCGTCGGCACAGAACGACCTTCTGGCGCTGACGTTCGACCGGCAGGGCTTTCGCTATTTGAACGTCGGCTTTCACCTCTCCTCCATCGACGTCAGTGGGTGCGGCGGCCCCTTCGGCGTGGCGGTCCCGGTCATGGCGGTGAGCCTGCTGGACAGCCCGGGAGGCACGTTCAACTTTTCGCAGACGGCGCTCGATACGGGATTGGCGACGGGCGAGGCTGCACCAGACCAATGGACGTTCCACTGGACGTTCCAGATCGTCACGCTCGATGCCGATGGCGCCACCGATGATTTCGTCTCGGTGCTGTTCGACCTTGCCCAGAGCGGCTATGCAGCGTTCGACAACCTCTCGATCGTCGCCTCCGATACGATCGGCATCGTCGACAGCGACGTCGATGGTGTTGCCGACGACGTCGACAACTGCCCGACCATTCCCAATCCGGACCAGGCGGACGAGGACGACAACGACATCGGAGACGTCTGCGACTGCCCGCACGACTGCGCCGATCCTGCCGAGGCATTCGGAAAGGTGACGGCCACCGATGCGCTGCACGTGCTGCGCGCAGCCGTCGGCACGGCCATGTGCCACGTGTGCGTCTGCGACGTCGATGACTCGGGTGCCATCGTGGCGTCGGACTCGCTGCGAACGCTTCAGTTCGCCGTCAACCTGCCGGTCGACCTGAACTGCCCCGAGTTCGGCGGCTTCTGACGTCGAATCCGCTGATGCGATGGGCACGTGTCGCTGGCGACGTCTGCCGAGCTGCGCCGAGTCTCACCCTTCGCGTGTCGGCGGCTTGTGACACGGCATCCGCTGATGCCGCGGCCGTACGGGCTGACTGCGCCTACGTCGTTCCGCCACCGCAATCGGCGAGCACCTGTGCCGCGTGCGTGCCCGGCTCCACATCCGCATATGCCTTGAGGATCTTGCCGTCGGAGCCGACCAGGTAGGAGATTCGCCGCGCCGTCCGCGCATCGGCGGCATCGGCCGCGCCGACAGCCACCGCCAGCTTGCGGTCGGTGTCGGAGAGCAGGCGGAACGGCAGCGACTCCGCCTCGGCGAAGCGCTTGTTCTCCGCCGGATCGTCGAAGGAGACGCCGAGAATGACCACCCCAGCCTTCTCGAGCTCCGCATAGTTGTCGCGCAGGCCCTGGGCCTCGATGGTGCAGCCCGGCGTCATGGCCTTGGGGTAGAACCACAGAAGGTACCGCTTGCCGGCAAGGTCGGCCGAGCGGACGGTCTTGCCTTCATGGTCGACCAGCTCGAACGCCGGCATCGTCTGCCCCTGCTCGAGCATCGGTGATGCGTGGACGGCGCCGGCCATGATCAATGCTGGAACGATGGACGCTAGGAAGGTGGGGTAACGCATGTGGCCTCCGTGGGGTCCGCATCGGCGGGCGGTTCCAAGGAGGGTCTCACTGCGTCGGTCGAGAGCAAACGTGCGGGTCGAGAAGTAGGCAGCGGGTGGGCGGGCGACCGGATGCAGCAGGCGGGCGCGAGGCCCACCTGCTGCATCCCGCTGCGTCCGCGGCTAAAAAAGCGTGCCGCCGTCGGGAAGCGTGGTGGTCGTCGTTGGCGGTACGGTCGTCGTGGTCGGCGGTACCGTCGTCGTCGTCACCACCGGCAACGTCGTGGTGGTTGCCGGCAATGTCGTGGTGGTCGCCGGCAACGTCGTCGTCGGCGGCGGCACGGTTGTCGTGGTGACCTCCGGCAGCGTGGTCGTCGGTGTCGGCACGGTGGTGGTCGGCGCCGGCAGCGTCGTCGTCGTCGGGCCTGGCTGCGTCGTCGTGGTCGTGGTCGGCACGGCGCCTTCGACCGCCGGCGTGCAGAGCCGCTTCGCCTTGAAGAACTTCTTGATCGAACGGCTTCCGAACTGGTCGGTCACCACCGTCGGCTCGATGTCCTGGGCCGGGCACTTGATCTTGTAGCAGACGCGTCCGCCGCTCAGATCCGGACCGTTCAGCTCGACGGGCGATCCGCCGTCGAGCTCGGTGACCGTCTTTTGAACCGGAACGCACCACTCGCGCGCCTTCGGCTTGATCTCGCATCGCTGCAGGCCGTACTTGTCGACCTGAGCCTGCAGATCGGCCTCGGCGCTCTTGAACATCTTCGTGTCCAGGATCCTGTAGCACTTGAGGTGGTCGAACGTGTCCTGCGCGGCGGCGTCGCCGGCCGCGGCCACGATCACGAACGCCGCAAGCGCGGCGCATGCCCGGCAGGTGATTGGCAGCTTCCTCGGTTTCATCGCGTGCACTCCTTCTCTCATGGGACCGTAGTCGTCGTGGCCGGTTGCTGCGTCGTCGTCGGAGCCGGCACGGTGGTGGTCGTGTCCGGCAGCGTCGTCGTCGTATCGGGCAAGGTCGTCGTCGTCGGTGCCGTCGTCGTCGTCGGCGATGGCTGTGTGGTGGTGGTGGTGGTCGGCAGGCCCTCGATGGCAGGCGTGCACAACCGCGTCGGCTTCTCGCTCAGCACGCGGACCGAGCGGGTTCCGAACTGATCGGTCACGACCGTCGGCGCGATGTCTTCGTCGGGGCAGAAGACGCGGTAGCAGAGCCGCCCCATCGTCTGATCCTCGCCGTCCAGCTCGATCGGCGTTCCGTCTTCGAGATCGGTCACCGTCTTGCGAACCGGGACGCACCAGCGACCGGCCTTGCGAGCGATCCTGCAGTTGTGCAGGCCGTACTTCTCCGATTGCGCCTGCAGGTCCGCATGCGCCTTCTTGAACATGTTGGTGTCATTGATCCGATAACACTTCAGGTGATCGGACGGAGCGTCCTGCGCCGGCGCCTGGCCGGGTGATATGGCCATTGCGGCGCTCAGCATCGCGGCGCAGCAGGGCGTAACGATTGTCGACATCAGCTTCATTGGGTTCTCCTCGTGGCGGTGCATTGCCGCTGCTTGCTGAGTCGTGAGTCTGAAACGTCGAGCCCTGCTGTCCAGGCGGTTGCCCGGATTCTCTCGAAGGAATTGCCACAAAGCCGCGGCATGGTGGGGGCCGCGGCCCCCAATCATGCGGTCGCGCCGGCTCTGCCGCGTGCCTGCCGCGCTCGTCACGCGATGGCCGCCGCTGCGTGGGGACGTACTACGGACGCACCTGAGACGCCGTCGCTGGGGGAGCGTGGGATGGCGGCGTCGCGGGCGGCACCGCCTCACGGGTCTGAATGGAGACGTGAGTCAGGTCGAGCTCACACGCTATCGGCGCGCGGAGATCAATTCGATGATGTGCCCGTCGGGGTCCTTCGCCCACATCTGGCCACTCGTTTCGAAGTCCAGCACCTCGATGCCGTTGCGCTGCAACGTGGCAAGCATCGCCGCGTGATCGTCGATCGCGAACGCGGCATGACTGGCCAGCGGGTTCAGCTGCGGCGGCGCGGTTCCGGCGTCGAAGTCGGCGGGAACTTCGATCAGATGCACCTGCCCGTCGCCGACCTTGAGCCAGGCGCCCGGAAAGCCGAGATCCGGCCGCGCGGTCTGCTCGAGCCCCAGCACCTCGCAGTAGAAGTGAAGCGACCGCTGCAGATCGCGCACCGCGAAGGAAACGTGGTCGATGCTGCGAAGACTCATTGGCCGTCTCTATTCCCCGCTGCCGGCGGTCTCAACTGCCGCTGGACTTTCGGTGCACGATCCGCGTACATCGCCGGTCGTGAAAGATCGCTTCCTCGAGCAGACATGCGCGACGGCTGCACGTCGCGGCGGCCTCTGTCGAAGGCGGCGCCGAGTGGCGGCAGCCGGCAACGCATTGCGCGCCTGGCATGCCGCGATGATCTGCGCCTGCCTTTCGGCCGCACCTGCCCTCGCTGTGACCGAAAAGATCGACGTCGTTACCTCGATTCCACCCCTGGCGATGCTGGCCAGGGAGGTCGGCGGCGAGCACGTCGACATCACCGCGCTGCTCGGCGGCGCGAGCACGCCGCACAGCTACTCACCGCGTCCGTCCGATGCGGTCGCGGTGTCGCGCGCCGACCTGGTCGTGTTCGTCGGCGGCGGCCTCGACGACTGGACGCGCGACCTGCTCGATGCCTCCGGCAAGGCGCTGGTCGTGGAGCTGCTGCCGGCCAACGGCTCCGATCACGGGCACGACCACGCGCACGGTCACGCCGCCGACCCGCACGTCTGGCTGGATCCGGCCTGGACACGCGACGATCTCGTTCCCGCACTCGTACGGTCGCTGTCGCAGCTGAAGCCGCAGGCCGCAGCACGCTTCGAGGCACAGGGCCGCATCGTGCGCGAACGGCTGACGAATCTGGAGGAAGACATCCGCCAGATGTTCCAGAAGGCGACGATGCGCAAGTTCGTCGCGTTCCATCCGGCGTGGGGACGCTTCGCTGCGAGGTTCGACCTTCAGCCCATCGGTGCCATCGAGGAAAGCGGCGGTGAGGAGCCGACTCTGCGAAGCCTGGTTGCCACGATGCGTGCGGCGCGCTCCGCGGGCGTGCGCGCGATTCTGGTGGAGCCGCAAATGAATCCGCGAGTGGCCGTGACGTTGGCCGACGAGCTCGGCGCCGGCGTCGTCACCGTCGACCCGTACGGCGACCTCGACAGCTTCGACCGCGATACGTACCAGGATCTGATGATGCTCAACGCCGCGGCATTCGCACAGGCATTGGCGGTCAGCAGCGAATAGCTCCGCCGACACGGTACATTTCGACGGCACCGGCGCGCATGCGCGCGCTGCGGCCGGCATCGCTGGCTCTCCGGCTCAGATGCCGCCGCGAGTGCCTACCGTCGAACCACGGCCGCCGCGCACGCACACGAACGGACGCGAGGACGTCTTGGACGCGCTGTCGACGCCGAACACATTGAAACTCACCGTGACCGCCATGCTCGTGTCGAGCTCCTCCTCGTTCGCCGTCCAATAGTCGTTGCTGATGCTGACGCTCGCGAAGGGGTGCCCCGGCGGCAGGGCCGGTGCCGTCTGCGTCGGATCGACGAGGCTCGTGAGCTCCTCGACCGCGGGAAGGCGCCAGCCGGCTCGCCCGCCGACGGTGCTCAAAGCGCACTGTCGAAGCGCGGCGCGAAAGGTCGCCGAACCGTTCCAGGTCAGCTCCCAGACCAGGCCCGTCTCCCTGTCCACGACGGCCTCGCCTGCAAACGCCGGCAGCACCTTGAACCGAGCCTGCGGTGGCTTGACCGTGTCCCACGACGGCAGCTTGGCCAGCGCCACCGTCACCGAGCAGAGGAAAACCGCGATGAACAGCGAGGTCGTTTTCGCACGCGACATGGACGTTCCTCCTTCGATTGCTGCCGGGAACCGGCCCTGCACACACTGACACGCACCCTCTCGACCAGGTAGAGGGTCGCGGGCCAGACCGAGGATCAGAAGGCGAAGTCGGCGTCGGCCTGCAGCTGCTCGAGATCGAGGTACGTCTGCTGCTCCTGCGTCGGCTGTCCGGGCACGAGGGCGCGGATCGTATAGTCGCAACCCGGCAGCAGACGGGCGAACCGATAGCGGCCGTCACTGCGCGTGCGGCGCCGTCGCCAGTGCGTCTCGTCGTCGCAGCGAAGCCGGACCACCTGGCCGGGCAGCGGCTGCCCGTTCATGGTGACGACGCCGGCGATGCGGCCGAGCGGCACCGAATGAAGCGCGGCGGCGGCATCCAGATCGAAGCCGCCCTTGGTGCCGGGGAACGAGTGATTGCCGTAGTCGTCGACCTCATCGCCGGCGTCGGTCAGGCGGACGTAGCGAACCAGGTCGATGCCGAGCGCGCCGATGTCGAATCGATCGCCGCCGGCGGCCTGCGAAAGCGGATCGATGTTATTGCTCGAGGCGGCGAACACGGGCGCCTGTCCCGCCAGCCCCTGACCGCTTTGTGGGTCATGCGGAAACCGCAGCCAGTTGCGGCCGTCGCGGCTGACCTCGACGAACGCGTACTCCGTGAACAGCGGTCCCTCGCTGCTGCCGGCATGGAAAGCGTTCTCGAAGATCACGAGATCGTCGCCCGGCCCGTCCATCACCGCATTGTCGTCGAAGGAGACGACGATGCTGCCGCCCTTGCCGAGCGAGACCACGTCGAGCGATCCCTGATCGGCGCCCAGACCTTCGGGACGCCCGAGAACGATGTCCGGCAGCCGGTCGGCGCCGAAGCCGGCGGTAATGCCGGGGCTGAAGGCGCGCACGCGATCCAGCCACGCATCGCCGGCGCGCGGCTTGGTGAGGGCGGCCGCCGCACGCGCCGGCGACGGATGCTCGTCGCTGAGCCGCGCGAGGCACGGCGCCGCGCGCGCGCCTGCCCGCTGGCGACTTGCGCTCTGCGCAACGTCGGCCGCCGCACCCGCCGGCAGCAGGCCGGCGAGCGCGGCGGCGATCATCGCAGCGGTTGCGATCCGTCTCATGCGGCGGGCTGACAGATGAGCCGGACCAGATCGGTGTCCGTCCGAGCCGGCGTGCCACTGCTCGTCGCGCGGACCTTGACCAGGCCCTTGCCCGCGCGCGTCCCCGCGCTGCGCAGCTCGACGCGAACACCGTCGGTGAACACGCACGTCGGGTCCGAGTTCGGCAATTGGTTCTGCAAAGCGCTCGCACCGAGCCCGGCTGCCGAGCCGGCCGGAACCGACTTGATCAGCTCGAAATCGGAAATGCCGGGCGATTCGCAATCCTCGAAGCGCTCGTCCGGAACGTTGACGCAAAGGCCGACGGGGAAGGTGCAGCCGCCGTCGACGGCGCCGTCGGCATCGCAGGCATCGCCGTCGGTGCAGATCGCGAAGCGGGCTTCCTTCTCCGGGTCGGGGCTGACGAGCTCGACGCCGTAGAACTCGTGCATGCATTCGGTATCGGTGCGGCCGCGGCCCGGCACCAGCGAGGCCACGGGGATGAGACGGTGCACGCTCTTGTCGTCATCGTCGCCGGTGAAGGACGAGGCAAGGAAGCTGACGCGCTGCCCGCCCGCGCGCATCGAAATGCCGCCGCCGAAGGCGGCAAAGCCGCTGCCGCCGTCCAGCCCCGTCACCAGCGGCGACGGCACACCGCCGACCGGCACCCGCACGATCGTGTCGTTGCCGGTGACGGCGAAGGCGCCGTCGGGCAGTAGCGCGACGTCGATGGAGCCGTGCGCGTAGGTCGGGCCGGAGATCGTCTGCAGGAAGGTTCCGTTCTCGTCGAACTCGTGCAGCGAGTTGTTGAACGCTCCCTCGTGCGACTCGGCAACGACCGCATGATCGCCGTACTGCAGGACGCCGCCGGTGTAGTCGAAGCTGCCCGCGAACGTGCTCATCGCCGGCGGCATCGTCGACATGTCGAGCTCGATCACGCTTCCGCTGCCGCCGCCGGCGGCATTGGTGACCAGCAAGTTTCCGTGAAACGGCGCGATCGACGATGCGAAGGGAATCGAGCCCGCGGGCAGCAGCTCGTTCGCTTCATCGACGGTGTCGGCGACCGCCTGGCCGTCAATGACGAAGACCGTGTCGCCGGTGGTGGCACCGGCGTAATCGCCGCCGTTGTCGGTGACGAAGAGCAGATCGGCATCGCGATCGTACCAGCAGTCGCCGATCGCATTGAGGCCGGTGGCCACGACCGTCTCCTGGCCGCCTTCGGTGACGAAAACGATGCTGCGCGTTGCGGCTGCCGGAGGGAACGACTGCGCCGGTCCCACGCCGACGAAGACGCCGCCGTTGCCTTCGGCGATGCAGCCTTCGGTCAGCTGCGAGAGCACGGTGCGAGCGTACACGTAGCCCGAGGCGGGCACCGTCGAATGCGAAATGGATGGGAACGCAACGAGACAGGCCGCGACGCAGGTCGCGATCGGGAACGGTTTCATGAGCTTCTCCTCTTCCGGCCCACGCCGGAATGGGCATCGGGCGGCACGACCACGCGGAGAAGAGAACCGGCGGATTCCGGACGCGAAACGAACGGGAGGCAGGCGGCGCAGGTCCCGGTCGTTCCTCCTCCCACGGAAGGCACAACCCTACGAGTCTCGCCGGTATCCTGACTCGGGGCTTGTCCTACTTGCCGCGCCTTCCCGGGCCCGCTGGCTCAGTGGCATCGTGCGGCGTTCGTAACCCCATACAGTTGCGGGGCAGTCGAGGCCTTTCACCTCGTTCCCGGCAGGGTCCGCCCGATCGAAGAGGACGCGACGGGCGCGTCCTCCCGGCTCGCACTCTCGCCGCTACAAACGTAGCGCAGGGAGATGCGGGGCCCGACCCTCTTGTTACGGCTCGCGGCGCGGACCCTAGATTCGCGCTGCACGCATGTCAATGGCGTCAGCCCCGCTGCATCCGCGCGCCTTCGATCCGGCGCACGCACGACCGGACCCGCCGCAGACGTCGCTTCCTGCACGCGGCCGGATCGCCACGCACACGACCAGACGCCAGTGCACACGTCTGCACACGCACGGGGCCGTGAACCGCTGCACGCTCCACCAGGCCCGCGCGCGCCGTTTTTGCCTTCCCGGCCTCGGCGGGTAATACGTCCGGACGCCGCTGCGCACGCCATGCGACGCAGCGCCGGACAGGCCTCGCGCATCGGCGCGACACAACAAGTCGAGGAACGGATTCATGGACGGTGGAAAGCTCGTCGCGCGCGCTCTGAAGAAGGCCGGAGTCGAATGCGTATTCACGCTCTCGGGCGGCCACGTCATGGCCATCTATGACGGCTGCCTGAACGAAGGCATCCGCGTCATCGACGTCCGCCACGAGCAGGCGGCCGTGCACGCGGCCGACGCCTGGGCGCGCCTGCATCCGGGGCGCGTCGGCGTGGCCATCCTGACCGCCGGTCCTGGCGCCACCGACGGCGTCACCGGGATCGCCAATGCGTGGCGGGCCAACTCGCCGATCCTGGTCTTCGGCGGCCAGGGGCCGCTCGTGAACCTGCGCCGCGGATCGCTCCAGGAGATGGACCACATCTCGGTCATGCGGCCCATCACGAAATGGGCCAACGCCTGCTACGCGCCGGACCGCCTCGGCGAGTTCACGGAAGAGGCGATCCGCTACGCGCTGTCGGGCAACCCCGGACCGTCCTACCTGGAAGTGCCCATCGACGTGCTCGGCGGCCCCGTCAACATGGAGAAGGCCTACTGCCCCGAGCCGATGGCGCCTCCGCGACTGCGGCCCGAGGAGCGCCTGATCCGCGAAGCGGTCAACATGCTGAAGGAGGCCAGGATGCCCATGGTCATGGCCGGCACGGGCGTGAAGTGGTCGGACGGCGCCGCCGCGCTCAACCGCTTCCTCGAAGCCACGAAGATCCCCTGCTACGCCAACGGCATGGGCCGCGGCGCGGTGCCGCACGACTCGCCCTACTTCTTCAACCGCACACGCCGCGATTACATGGAGCTGACCGACTGCGTGCTGCTGGCAGGGTCCCTCCTCGACTTCCGCATGCGCTTCGGCAAGTCGATTCCTGCGCACGCCAGGATCATCCAGATGGATCTGGACGCGACGCTGATCGGCCAGAATCGCCGCGCCGACGTCGGCCTGGTCGGCAACCTCGGCCTGATCTTCGAGACCATGCTCGAGGTGATGGAGAAGGATGGCATCCAGTTGAACTTCCAAAGCGTCGTCGATGAGTGGCGCGCCAAGGAGGTCGCCGAAGAGGAAGCGCTGGCGGGACAGCTGACATCCGACGAGGTGCCCGTCGATCCGATGCGGCTGTGCAAGGAGATCGCCGATTTCGTCACCGACGACATGATCCTGATCGGCGACGGCGGCGACATCGTCGCCAAGGCCGCCAAGGTGGTGCCGGTTCCGAAGAACGGATTGTGGATGGACCCCGGGCCCCTGGGGACGCTCGGGGTCGGAATGCCGTTCGCGCTGGCCGCGCAGCTCGCTCATCCCGACAAGCGCGTCCTCATCATCTACGGCGACGGAAGCTTCGGCCTGAACGGCTTCGAGTACGACACCGCCATCCGCCACAACCTGCCGATCGTGGGCATCGTCGGCAACGACGCCGCCTGGGGCCAGATGATGCGCCCGCAGGTCGCGATGTACGGCCGCGAGCGCCTGGTGGCGACCGAGCTGGCGCCGACACGCTACGACAAGGTCGTCGAGGCCCTTGGCGGATACGGCGAGCTGGTCACCGAGCCGCACGAGATCCGGCCGGCGCTCGAGCGTGCCTACGCCAGCGGCAAGGCAGCCTGCATCAACGTCATGATCCGCCGGGACTTCGAGTTCGCTGGCGGCATCTACGTCTGAGCTGCGTGCGGACGCGCGGAGCGGGCCATCCGCTGCGTGTCGGCGAGGTCGCGTGTTCAGCGGCCTCCAGCCCGCCTCTAGCCCACCGAGCCCTCTCGCCGGCTCGACGGCCCGACGGCTCGCCGTTGGCATGCGGCTTGCGGCTGGTCCGTTGCGCGCGGTCCGGCGGGACGTCGAGGTGGGCAGCTGAATCGGTGGTAAGCGGGAGCCCGCTGAAGCGAAGCCCACGGCGTTCAACGCAGCGGACAGCCCTTCCCCCGAAAAGCATTGAACGATCCGGCACAACCGGCTAGCGTCTCAGTGACCGCGCACCGCCCGGAGCAACGTCGGCAGGTGCAGGTTCTACGACAACACCGGATCGTTCCGGCCAACGTTACTGGGGGTTTTTTCATGTCCACATCGGATGTTCTTCGGAGCTCGGCCCGCGCAAGCGTACTTGTCGCGGCGTTCGCTCTCATCGGATTCATCGTCCCGTCGACGGCTTCCGCAACCACCACCGGAGCCTGCTGTTTCGCGGCCGGCGGCTGCCAGGACGTGCCGGGGCCGAACGCATGCACCGGCGGCACCTACCAAGGCGACTTCACGTCCTGCTCGACACAGGGCATCTGCAGCCCCGCCACCACCACGACGCTGCCGCCCTTCGAATCCACCACCACCACCACGCCTCCCACGACGAGCACCACGCTTCCGGCCGTCGGCGCGTGCTGCGCGTTCGGCGACTGCTTCGTGACCGTCGCGGCGCAGTGTTTCGGCGCCTACCAGGGCGACGGCACGACCTGCACCCCCGGCATCTGCTCGGTGTGCGGCAACGGCCAGCGCGAGCTCGGTGAGGAGTGCGACGACGGCGACACCTCCAGCGGCGACGGCTGCAGCAGCGGGTGCGTCGAAGAGGAATGCTACGACTGCTTCGAGGGTCCGGCCTCCACGATCGTCCTGGTCGACGGCGATATCGGCGGCGGCCTTTCCGTGTGCGAACCGGCCGACGACGGGACCGCGTGCGACGACGGCGACATCTGCACGCTCGACGACGAATGCACCAAGGCCACCTGCAGCGGCAACGAGGTCATCGTGCCGGCGGCATGCGAGTGGGTCATGGTCGGCGGCGATCCGAGCAGGAACGTTCAGTCTCGCGTGCGCGGCAACGCCGACGTCATCGGCGACATCTGCGGCGATACCGTGCGCATCGGCGATTCGGTCAACGTCGACGGCGACATCGTGGCGACCGCCAGCAGCGGCCGCGGGATCTTCTTCGCGGCGGCATCCACCGTCAGCGGCGACGTGATCACCGACGGCGCGGCGGTCGTCGGCAAGCCGCGCGGCACCCTGCTGCCCGGCCTGGCCACCGACGAGGTGCCCAGCGGCGCCACCGCCACCGGCGTGCCCAGCCCCGACTACGACACCACCGGCAACAGCACCCGCGTCGAGGACTGCGACGATGCGCAGAGCGACATCGACAGCGGCACGGCTGCGGTCGATGCGCTGCCGTCGACGCAGAACCTCGGCGACGTGCAGGTGAAGGGCAACCAGTCGCTGACGATCAACGCCACCAACGTGGGCGGCCTCAACGTCATCGACTTCGAGCGCCTGCGCACGGGCAACAACGCCACGATCACGCTCGATGGCGGCGGCAGCTCCGACACCATCTTCGTCCTGCGCGTCGAGAAGAAGCTCGACATCCGCTTCCTCAGCGACATCGTGCTCGCCAACGGCACCAGCCCCGGGCACGTGCTCATCGTCGGTCACAGCAAGTGCAAGATCGGTGAGGAAGTCACCGGCGGCGGCACGCTGCTGTGCCCCGAGGGCAAGCTCTCGCTCGAGGAGCGCGTGCAATGGTTCGGCGCCATCCTCGGCGGGAAGAAGCGCGTCCAGCTGCGCGACAGCGGCGACCTGACGCACGCCCCGCTGCAGATCGGCGGCTGAGCGTTCGACCTTCGCGTGCGGCAGCGCACGCGGCACGGCCAGGCCGGCTCTCGAAAGGGAGCCGGCCTTTTCGTTTCGCGCCTCTGCCGCCGGCGCCTCGTGCCGCGCCACGCGGCGGTCGCAGGTTGTGGCATGCCGGCATAAGAACGGTCGGCATGCACTACGTCTCGGGCAACTGCGCCAAGGACCGCCACGGCGAGCGCGGCTGGTTCATCGGTCACTTCTTCCAGGGCAGCGACGACCTGCGCGCAACGGATGACGTCGAGGTGAAGTGGGCGAGCCATCCGGCCGGCGACACGCGCCCGAGCTGGAGCCGCAACCGGACGGCCACGACGGTCTCCGTTCTCGTCTCCGGACGATTCCGCATCCGCTTCGCGGACGGCGAGGTCGTGCTTTGCGAGCCCGGTGATTACGCGCTGTGGGCGCCGGGAGTAGCGCATCACTGGGTGGCGGAAGAGGAGTCGACGATCGTGACGGTGCGCTGGCCCTCGGTGCCGGACGACAGTCAGCCCGTGCCGTCGCCATAGGATGGCGACAACCGCTGCGGCCGCGTCCACGGCCGCGCGTGCCTGCTACGGTCGCACCAGCAGGTCGGGCCGCGCTCGCCCGTCCACCTCGAATACCGGCCACGCCGGATCGGCGGTGAGCACTTCGATGGCTCCGGCATCGGCGGCCACCGTGTCTTCGATCTTGGCGCCGGGCAGGCTGGGGTTCCATGCCATCGCGCAGCGCGGCGGAACAGGCGCATCGGTATGCGGCGAGGCCACGATTTCCCGTGCGCGATAGCCGGCAAGGCCGCCCTGATGATGGCGGTCGATCTGCTCGGCGTGGCCTGCCGTCTCGTACGCGGCGGCGAGCGTCGCGTAGATCTCCCTCATCGGCCGCCCTGCCCCGCATGCGCGGAAGCACGCGGCTTCGATGTGGGCCACGTCCTGCGTCCACCTTCGTTCCTGGCTCGTGGGCTGGCGGAAATAGACGAATCGCGTGGCGCTGGCGACCAGGCCGCAGCGGCGCGCGCAGATCGCCAGCATGGCCCGCGAGCCCAGGCGGGCGGCGGTGGGCAGCAGATGCCGGAAGCGTGCGACGCGCTCCTCGCCTCCCGCCTGTACGAGCAGCGGCTCGATGCCGCGCGCCATCAACGCGTGCGCGCACGCAGCCGCCAGCTCGTGCTCGGTGTGCTCGGGGCGCGCCGCCTGCAGCACCTCGGTCATTGCCTGCGCCGATTCCACGGACAGCGCGCGGTAGCGCCCGATCTCCTCCTCGCAAAGACGGAGCTTCTGCTGCTCGAGTTGCGGAGGCAGCGAAACCTCGCCCGAAGATGGCCGGTCGCTGGCGACGATCGCACCGCCTGCCATCTCGCGCACCATCTCCTCGCGCAATGCCGGCTGCTGCCAGGCATGGCTCCAGAGCGTGAAGCCCTGCGGAAAGCCCTCGCCGGCCAGGCGCTCGGCTTCGATGACGTCGGTCAGCACCCATGCGCCGTCGGCCGTCACCAGGACCTCGGCCACGCCCGTCTCGGCGGCCAGCAGCACGACGTTGGAAGCGCCGGCCGTCGCCCACGCGTACCAATCGCTGCCGCGCAGGCGCACCGCGCCGAGCCGGTGCTCGCGCATCGCGCCGCGGATCTGCGCGAGCTTGACGGCGATCTCGTTCACGCCGGCACGCGCAGGGTGCCGCGGCAGCCCGGAAATTCCGCCGCATAGGCTGTCAGGATGGCGTGCCCGATTTCGCTGGCGCGGCCGCGTTCGGTCAGCACCACGGCCGACCCGCCAAAGCCGCCGCCGGTCATGCGGGCGCCGTAGACGCCTTCCTGCGCAGCGGCGGCCTCGACCAGAAAATCGAGCTGCGGCACGGACACTTCAAAGTCGTCGCGTAGCGAAACGTGCGACGCGTAGAACAGCCGCCCCACCTCGGACAGGTCACCGGCACGAAGAGCCGTCACTGCGTCCGCCACGCGAGCATGCTCGGTAATCACGTGGCGTGCGCGGCTGCGGATCGGCTCGGGCAGCGACTCGACGCGCGCAACCTCCTTCACCGGAAGCTCGGCGAGGAACCGAACACCGAGCCGGCGCGCCGCCTCCTCGCACTGGCTCCGTCGCTCGTTGTAGCCGCCGCCCGCGTGCGCGTGCTTGACGCCGGTGTCCAGCACCGCGATCTCGCAGGCCGGCGGCACCGGCACCTTCTCGTAGTCGAGCGTGACCGTGTCCAGATAGAGCGCCGAATGCTCGTCTCCCAGGCTCGCCGCCATCTGATCCATGATTCCGACGCGTGCGCCGACGAAGTCGTTCTCCACTCGCTGGCCCAGCCGCGCGATGGCGACGTCGTCGATCGCGAGCGAGAAGAGCTCGCGCAATGCCCGAACGAGCGCCACTTCCAGCGCGGCGCTCGAAGACAGGCCGCTGCCGACCGGAACCTGCGATGTCAGCCGCAGGTCGAAGCCGGTCAGGGCATGCCCGTCCTTGGCCAGCAGCGAGGTGATGCCGCGCACGTAG
This sequence comes from Candidatus Limnocylindrales bacterium, assembly GCA_035626395.1. NCBI lineage: Bacteria > Bacillati > Chloroflexota > Candidatus Limnocylindria > Candidatus Limnocylindrales > Candidatus Limnocylindrales bacterium. The sequence goes on from DASPNR010000023.1 coordinate 198,320, forward strand.
TCGGCCCAGTCGCTGCAATGCTGCTCGGCGCCGAGGCGAAACTCCACCAGTTCGCCGGCCAGTTCCACGCTCCACACGCGAACGATATCGTCGCGCCGCCGCGCGACCTGCGCCGTCGTGCGCAGCGGCAGGGCCAGCGGCAGCACGGCGCCGCCGTTGTAGTCGGTGTGCTCGCCGATCAGGTTGACGCGGCCCGGAGCGCTGGCCTCGACGTCGAAAGACCGGCCGAAGGTGGCGGCGAAGTCGCGCGAGTCAGCCAAGCGGGTTCTTCTTGGGCGGCGACGTCGGAGAGACGATGTCCGCCATCCAGACCTGGCGCTGGCTGGGCGGACCCATGGTGGCGGCGCGGATGCGCGCCAGGTCGAACTTGGGCCGGCGGTCGGCGTAGAGAAGGCCGTTGGCTTCCTGGAACGTGTCGGCGAACTGCGTGTAGCAGAAGCCCGTGAACATCCCCAGCGATCGCACCACCTCCATCAGCTTCTCGTAGAGGTCGGCCAGCTCCTGCGGGGTGCGCGCGGTCGAATAGCCCCACGCCTCGGCATCGGCCGACAGCTTGATGCCGCCGAACTCCGACAGCACCAGCGGATGCTCGTGATGCGGCCGGTCGCCCACCACCAGGAGCCGGCCGCCGGGCCGCTCCTGCTTGAGAAGGTGCGGCAGCAACTTGTCGCCGTGATAGCGGTGGCGCAGCCGCTCCGGCTCGCCGTCGTAGTCGTGCACGCCGATGATGTCGGTCGCCACGCTCTCCCAGCCGTCGTTGCCGACCACGGGCCGCGTGGGATCGTAGGTCTTGGTCATGTGGTAGAGCCCTTCGACGTAGTGCTGCTCGGCCTCGTTCTGCGGGAGGTTCGGCACGCCCCAGGACTCGTTGATGGGAACCCACACGACGATGCACGGATGCGAATAGTCGCGTCGCAGCGCCTCCTCCCACTCGCGCGTCAGGCGCGAAACGGCGTTGCGCGTGAAGCGGTAGGCACTCGGCATCTCGCCCCACACCAGCAGCCCGAGCCTGTCCGCCCAGTACAGGTAGCGCGGGTCCTCGATCTTCTGGTGCTTGCGCACGCCGTTGAAGCCCATGGCGCGCGTGCACTCGACGTCCTTGCGCAACGCTTCGTCGTCCGGCGGCGTCATGCCCGTCTCGGCCCAGTATCCCTGGTCCAGCACCATGCGCAGGTAGTAGGGCCGACCGTTGAGGACGAACAGATCGTTCTCGAGGCAGATCGAGCGCAGCGCGGTGTACGAGCGCATCGAGTCGATGAGCTGGCCGCTGCGCGTTTCGAGCAGAATGTCGGCCTCGAGCAGCGTCGGCGAGCGCGGGCTCCAGAGCAGCTCGTTGCGGAAATCGTCGATGCCGGGATCGGACAGCGCCAGCCGCCGGTGCACCTCGTCGGAGAGGATGTCGTAACAGTCGTTGGCGATCGGACGGCCCTTGACGGTCAGGGACAGCCGCATGCGCAGATCGTCGCGGTGCACGCCGCCCAGCCACGCCTCGAAACCGCATTCCCAGCGCACGAGGCTCGGCGTCCATGCGATGTGCGCGATCCACGTCGAGGGCACGACTTCCATCCACACCGACTGCCAGATGCCGGTGGTGCGCGGGTACCAGATCGAATGCGGCTCCAGCTGCCAGTCCTGCTTTCCGCGCGGCTTCTCCAGATCGATCGGATCGTCCTCGGCACGGACGATGACGGTATTCGGCCCGTCGGTCAGGAGATCGGTGATATCGAAAGTGAACGGCGTGTATCCGCCCTGATGGCGACCGGCCTTGCGGCCGTTGACCCAGACGATGGTGGAATAGTCGACCGCGCCGAAGTGCAGATGCACGCGCTCGCCGTTTCGCAAGGGCGGCGCCTCCAACGTGCGGCGATACCAGCACACGCGGAAATAGCCGCATTCGCCGATGCCGCTGCGCTCCGTCTCCGGCGCGAACGGAACCAGGATCTTCGACGTCCACGCGACGCGGTCGGGTTCGCGGGTGGACCCGTCGCGATCGATCGCGAAGTCCCAGACTCCGTTGAGGGAATACCAGTGCTTGCGGCGCATCAACGGGCGCGGGTAGCCGTGCCCGTCGGGGCCGAGCTCTTCGCAAGACAAAGGCTCAGACAAGACTCAGCGCCTCCTGGCTACCAGCGGCGTAGCACGAGCGCGGTGCGGCGAGGAACGCGATCCTCTGTTCCTACCCCGCACGAGCGAGGAGCTCCTTTCGCTCCACCACCAGCATCTTTGCCGCCAGCGTCAACGCCTGGGCCGTTACCTGATCCATGTTGTAATAGCGGTACGTGGCGAGCCTGCCGCAGAAGTGCACGCCGGGTGTCTGCTCGGCCAGCGCCTCGTAGCGCCGATACAGCGCCGCGTTCTCCGGCCTCGGCACGGGGTAGTAGGGATCGCCCTCGGCTCGCGGGAACTCGTAGACGATCGACGTCTTGCGGTGCTCCTGGCCCGTCAGATGCTTGAACTCGGTGACCCGCGTGTACTCGTGCTCGTTCGGGTAGTTGACCACGGCCACCGGCTGGTGCCGGCTGGAATCGAGCGTCTCGTGCCGGAACTCGAGCGCGCGATACGGGAGCTTTCCGAAACAGTTGTCGAAGAACTCATCGACGGGCCCCGTATAGACCATCTCGCTGAACGAGATGCGGTCCATCAGCTCGCGGTAGTCGACTCCGACTTCGATGGTGATGTTCGGATGGTCGAGGATGTTACGAAACATCGCCGTCATGCCGTCGGCCGGCATGGCCTGAAACTTGTCGGTGAAGTAGCGGTCGTCGCGGTCGGTGCGCACCGGGATGCGGGCAATGACGGTCGAGTCGAGCTGGCTCGCATCGAGGCCCCATTGCTTGCGCGTGTAGTTCTTGAAGAACTTCTCGTACAGCTCCTGGCCGACCTTGCTGATGATCACGTCCTCCGAGGTCTTGATGTGTGCGCGCGGCTCGGCCACGCGCTGGAAGAACGCCTGCAGCCCCTCCGAATCCAGGTTCCAGTCGTAGAGCCGGTTGACGGTGTCCAGATTGATGGGGATGGGCAGCAGCTTGCCGTCCACGCTGGCCAGCACCCGGTGCTCATAGGGCCGCCAACGCGTGAAGCGGGAAAGGTAGTCGAAGACCTCGGCCGAGTTGGTGTGGAAGATGTGCGGCCCGTACTTGTGGATGAGGATGCCGCTGGCATCGAGCTCGTCGTAGGCGTTGCCGCCGATGTGCGGGCGCACGTCGCAGATCAGGACCGTCTTGCCCGCTGCGCACGCCAGGCGTTCCGCGACGACGCTGCCGGCAAAGCCGGCGCCGACGACCAGATAGTCGAAGTGCGCGCGTGCGTTCCGGCGGGGCGTCGAGGCAGTATCGGCCACGCGCAAGCCGCTCGACCACCCGACGTTGGCCCAGCCCGTGCCGCCGGCATCCGCCAGGTGACCGTTGCCATTGGAGCCGGCATGCCCGTTACCGTCAGCCGCCGCGTGCCCGTTGCCGTTGGGCGCCGCGTGGCGGTTCCCGTTGGGCGGCGCGTGGCCGTTACCGCTGGCGGCGTGCCCGTTGCCGTTGGCCGCGTTCCCGTTGCCATTTGCGGCCGCGTGGCCGGGGCCGTTGCCATTGGCCCCCGCGTGGCCGTTGCCGATGGCCGCGTGCCCATTGCCGTTCGCGGCCGCATGCCCGTTGCCGTTGGCCGCATGCCCGTTGCCGCTGGCCGCATGGCCGTTGCCGTCGGCCGCATGCCCGTTACCGTTGGCGGCAGCGTGGCCATTGCCGTTGGCATGGCCATTGGTCGATGCTCGGCGACTGCCATTGGCGTCGCCGTTGCCTCCGGCGATGCGAGCATCCGCCTCCAGCTTGCGTGCCTGCCGCGGAGTTGCGCCGACGCTGCCGCCGCTGCCGTTCCGCCCCTCGGTCGAGGACGACCCGGGGTCGTCGCGCACCACGCTCTCGACGAGGTCGTGCATCGCCTGCCAGGTCTTGTCCCACGAAATGTTTTCGAGAAAGGCGTCCGCCTTGCGCTGCCGCTCCTCCGCATCCTGCGCGAGCGCAGCCTCGACCGCCTTCTCGAACGTCTCGGCATCATCGGCGATGTAGGCGAGGCCCAGCTCACCGTACGGTCGCACGACGTCGCGAATGGACGTGGAGACGACCGGCTTCCCGCCGGCCATGTACTCTGGCGTCTTGGTGGGGCTGATGAAGCGGGTGGCATCGTTGCGAGCGAACGGGAGGATGGCCACGTCCCAGCCACGCAGATACTCGGGAAGCTGCTGGTACGTCTTGCCGCCGAGGTAGTGCAGGTTGGGACGCACCGGCAGCGTGGCCGGATCGATCTTGACGACGGGGCCGACGAGCACGATGTGCCAGTCCGGCCGCCGCGCCGCCAGCTCGTCGATCAGCGCAACGTCCATCCGCTCGTCGATGACGCCGAAGAAGCCGAGACGCGGATGCGGAATTTCCGCCTGATCCGCTGGATCGGGAGCGTGCGCGCGGGCGCGAGCGAAGTGCGCGACATCCACGGCGCTGGGAAAGGCGTGCACGGAGTGATGCAGATCCCGCTTGGTCTCGTACAGGCTCATGCCGCCTGTGAAGATGAGGTCGGCGCGGCGGCACAGCTCCTGCTCAAAGTGCCGCAGTTCGCCGGGCGCGCCGTGAAAGTTGGCCAGCTCGTCCATGCAGTCGTACACGACGGCCGCCGGGGCGAGATCGTCGGTGAAAGCCATCGCCATCGGCGTGTAATACCATGCGACGTAGCTCGTGATGCCGTGCTCGCTCATCATGTCGCGAACCAGCAGGCGCAGCATCGCGTGCGTGTCGGAATCCTGGCTGAGAACGGGTGTGGCGACGTAGACTCCCTCGGGAGACAGCTCGACGTCGACGCGCGGCGTCCCTCCAGGTTCGATTCGCGGCTCTTCGAAGAAGAACACGCGACGCTCTCTTGCCCAGCGGCTCATCAGATGCTGCGGCCGCTGAAATACGAAGCCCCAACGAAGATGCGAGAAGCAGAGAAGATCCGGCGCACTGGCGTCTCTGCTATTCATGATCGGCTCTCGTCGTGGTGTGCATGACGAGAATACTATGGGGCATGTCGCTGAGGATGAAGAGGATTCACGAGACGTCACGCACCTCTTCCCCGATGTTGGGGCGGCTGCACGAACGATCTACCCGAAGGCACCGTCGCATTGGCGCACGATCGCGTCGCGTGCGCGCCACATCCAACGAGTCGACGCAGTCGTCGGTTCTCTTCCGCGGCCTCGCGCCGGCTCGAAAGCGGCGTGCCCTGCGATGGCTCGAAAGCGCGACGGACGACGCGACGGAGTTGAAGAAGGATGCGCAGGCGAGGCTTGCGCCGGCGTGCAGGCGGTGGATCAGACCGCGGCAATCAGTCGCATGAGCTCGCTGATCTCTACCGGCTTGACGGTATGGTCGTCGAACCCTGCTTCGCGGGAACGCTCACGATCACGGTCCTGGCCGTAGCCGGTCATCGCGATGATGCGGGCGTTGGCCATGCCGTTGCGGCGCATCTGGCGGCAGACCTCGTAGCCGTCCATTCCCGGAAGACCGATGTCGAGGAGCACCACGTCCGGCCTGTCGTTGGCGACGTGCTGCAGCGCGGTGGGGCCGTCGTGCACCATGCGGACGTCCTGGCCGCGAAGCCGCAGCAGCATCGCCAGACTCTCGGCGGCATCGACATTGTCGTCGACGACCAGGATGCGGCGCGATTCGCCGTCCGCCGCCTGCGCAGGCGGCGCAACCGCCGGAGCGCACGGGCTGTCGGCGATGCCGCAAGGCAGCCACACGGTGAACGTGGAACCGCGCCCGGAACCCTCGCTGACTACCGATACGCGGCCGCCATGCATCTCGACGAGGTTCTTGACCAGCGACAGCCCGATGCCGAGGCCGCCCTGCGCGCGGTCGAGGCCGCGCTCTCCCTGCGTGAACAGCTCGAATACCTGCGGCATCATCTCCGGCGCGATGCCGATGCCCCAGTCGCGCACCGTGATGATCGCCATGCGGTCCCGCACTTCGACCTTCAGCTCGATGCGCCCGTTCTCGTTCTGATATTTGGCCGCATTGTTCAGCAGGTTGGCGATGACCTGCGTGAGGCGGGCCGAGTCGCCCTCGAGCGGGATCGGATGGTCGGGGATCCGAACGCTGATCTCGTGTTTCAGCGCGTCGATGACCGGCCGGCTCATCTCGACCGCGCTGCCGACGACGGCGGCCAGGTCGAGCGGCTCCAGGCGCAGCTTGATCTTGCCCTGCGTGATGCGGGAGACGTCGAGAAGGTCGTCGACCAGCCGCGTCAGCTGGTTGGCCTGGCGCTCGATGACGTCGCGGCACCACAGCAGGTCGGGGTCGTCGGTCTCCTTCATGCGCATGATCGCCACGGCGTTGCGCACGGGCGCCAGCGGGTTGCGCAGCTCGTGCGCGAGCAGCGCCAGGAACTCATCCTTGCGCCGGTCGGCCAGGCGCAGCTGCTCGGCCATCTCGATCTGCCGCGCCATCGACGCCTCGAGCTCGGCCGTACGCTCGGCCACGCGCCGCTCCAGTTCGCGATTGAGGCGCTCGGACTCGCGGGTCTTGCGATACAGCTCGGTGAAGACGCTGACCTTGGCGCGCAGCAGTTCGGGAATGACGGGCACCGAGACGTAGTCGACGGCGCCCGATTCGTAGCCCTTGAGACGGTCCAGGTCGGTCAGGTGCACGGCCGAGACGAAGATGATGGCGGTCTTCTGGTAGCGCGGGTGCCCGCGGATGATCTCGGCCAGCTCGAAGCCGTCGATGTCGGGCATGCTGACGTCCATCAGCACGACGGTGATGTCGTTGCGGAGAAGGTGCTCGAGCGCCTCCCTGGCCGAATTGGCCTTGATGAGGTTCTCCCCGAGCGAGCCGAGCATGGCCTCGTAGCTGAGCAGCTTGCCCGGCTGGTCATCCACCAGAAGGATGTTGACCTTGTCGCCGGGGGGCCGCTCGGCCGAGGCCCTCTCCGCGGCGGTACCGGGTGAGCCCACGTTCTCCGTCGCCTTGTTCATCACCGTTTGGATCGCGTCCTCCGCTCAGCCTACCGATGCAACCACAGACGCAGCGCCGACAGGAGCTGCTCGGTATTGACGGGCTTGGCCAGATAGTCGGAGGCTCCCGCTTCCAGGCACTTCTCGCGGTCGCCCTTCATGGCCTTGGCCGTCAGCGCAACGATCGGCAGCCTCCGGAACGCCGGCTTCTGCCGGATCGCATGCATCGTCTGATAGCCGTCCATCTCGGGCATCATGATGTCCATGAGAACGATCGCGATGCCCGGCGTGTTCTCCAGCGTCTCGATCGCGGCATGGCCGTTGTCGGCCGTCAGCACCTCCATTCCGCGCCGCTCGAGCACGCTGCTGAGAGCGAAGATGTTGCGGACGTCGTCGTCCACCACCAGCACCTTCTTCCCGATCAGGTCGTCGTCGGAGCGGTGCAGGCGATCGAGCATCGCCTGCTTCTCCGGCGGCAGATCCGAGATCACACGGTGCAGGAAGAGCGCGGTCTCGTCGAGCAGACGCTCGGGCGATTCTACCCCCTTGACGACGACGCTGCGGGCCAGCGTGTGCAGGCGTGCATCTTCTTCGGGCGAGAGCTCCTTGCCTGTGAACACCACCACGGGCAGGTCGCACAGCTGGGGATTGTCGCGAATGCGCTCGAGCACGTCGAAACCGGTCATGTCGGGCAGACGCAGGTCGAGCACGGCGCAGTCATAGGCACCTTCGCTCAGGAGCCGCAGCGCCTCGGCGCCGGTGCCGGCCGCATCGATCTCGATGTCGTGATGGCCGAGCAGCTCGGTGATGCTCATCTGCTCGATCTCGTTGTCCTCGACCACGAGCAGGCGCCGGCTGCGCGGAGCGGCATATTCCTTGATCCTGGCCAGCGCCGACTCCAGACCTTCGGTCGTCGTCGGCTTGGCAAGGAAGGAGAAGGCGCCGCGTGCCAGTCCGTGCTGACGGTCCTCGTCCAGCGTGACCATCTGCACCGGAATGTGACGCAGGCTCGGATCCTGTTTGAGCTGGTTCAGTACGGTCCAGCCCAGCATGTCGGGCAGGAACACGTCGAGCGAAACGGCGGTCGGCCGGAACTCTCGTGCCAGCTCCATGGCGTCGCCTCCGCGCATCGCCACCAGGACCTTGAAGCCCTGCGCGTGCGCCTGATCCAGCAGGATGCGCGCGTAGTGCGGATCGTCTTCGACGATCAGCATGACCGGATCGCCCGGGTTGATCTCGTGCCGGTCGTCGGGGATCTGCTCGATGGGGCGGTCGGTGGTGCGAACGGCCGACAGGGTGATCGGTGCTGCGCCGCCGGCCGCGCTGACCTTTTCCGAGACCGCCGCCGTGATCGTGGCCGAGGTGGGGCCCGCGTAGGACTGCGGCAGGAACAGCGTGAACGTCGATCCGACGCCCGGAGTCGACCGCAGCTGGATTTCACCGCCCAGGAGCGAAGCCAGCTCGCGACTGATCGCCAGACCCAGGCCGGTGCCGCCGTACTTGCGGCTGGTGCCGGCGTCGGCCTGCTGGAACGCCTCGAAGATGATGCGCTGCTTTTCCGGTGGGATGCCGATGCCGGTGTCGGTCACCTCGAACGCGATCACCTCGCCGGCGCGGTTGAGCACCGGATGCTCCGGGTTCCAGCCCTTCTGGACCGGCGCGACGCTCAATCGCACGCCGCCCTGCTCGGTGAACTTGAACGCGTTGGACAGCAGGTTCTTGAGCACCTGCTGCAGTCGCTTGGAATCGGTGACCATCGTCGAGCTGAGCGCCGGATCGATCTGCACCTCCAGCGACAGGCGCCGGTTTTCGGCCTCGTGCCGGAACGGGCGCGCGATGGCGTCGAGGACGCCGGCGATCGCCACCTCCTCGGCCACCACGGTGACGGTGCCCGACTCGATCTTGGACAGATCGAGAATGTCGGTGATGAGGTTCAGAAGATCGGTGCCGGCGCCGTGAATCGTCTTGGCGAACTCGACCTGCTTGGCCGAAAGGTTGCCCTCGACGTTCTCGCTGAGCTGCTGGCCGAGGATGAGAATCGAGTTGAGCGGCGTTCGCAGCTCGTGGCTCATGTTGGCCAGGAATTCCGACTTGTACTTGGACGTCAGCGCCAGCTCGGTCGCCTTCTCTTCCAGGGCGCGACGGGCCTGCTCGATCTCCTGGTTCTTGCGCTCCACCTCGGCGTTCTGCTCGGCCAGCTGCTGCGCTTTCTGCGCCAGCTGTTCGTTGGTCTGCTGCAGCTCGCGCTTCTGGGTCTGCAGCTCGGCCGCCAGCTGCTGGCTCTGCACGAGCAGGCCCTCGGTCTGCATGGTGGCCTCGATCGAGTTGAGCACGATGCCGATCGACGTCGTCAGCTGCTCGAGGAAGGCCAGGTGCGAGGCGGTGAACGTCGTCAGCGAGGCCAGCTCGATGACTGCCTTCACTTCGTCCTCGAAGAGCACCGGCAGCACGATGACGTTGCGCGGCATCGACCGGAACAGGCCCGAGCTGATCGGCACCGTCTCCTCGGGCAGCTCGTTGATCACCATGCGGCGCTTGATCGCGGCGCACTGGCCGATCAGGCCTTCGCCGACGCGCAGCAACGGGCGGTGGCCGCTGGCGCCGTCGTCGGCGAAGCTGGCCAGCAGCGTCAGCTGCGCACCGGCATCCGTATATTCGACGCGATACATGACGCCCTGGTGCGCGTTGACCAGAGGAGTCAGGTCCGACAGCAGCATGCGGCCGACGGTGGCCAGATCGCGCTGCCCCTGCAGCATTCCGGTAAACCGCGCCAGATTGGTCTTGAGCCAGTCCTGCTCCGTGTTGCGGTCGGTGGTCAGCCGCAGGTTGTCGATCATCGTGTTGATGTTGTCTTTGAGCTCGGCGACCTCACCGCGCGCTTCGACCTGGATGGAGCGCGTCAGATCGCCTTGCGTCACCGCCGTGGCCACTTCGGCGATGGCGCGAACCTGCGTGGTCAGGTTGGCCGCCAGCAGGTTCACGTTACCCGTCAGGTCCTTCCACGTGCCGGCCGCGCCGGGCACGTTGGCCTGGCCGCCGAGGCGGCCTTCCACGCCGACCTCGCGGGCCACCGTGGTCACCTGATCGGCGAAGGTGGCGAGCGTGCCCGTCATGTCGTTGATGGTTTCGGCCAGAGCGGCCACTTCGCCTTTGGCGTTCACGGTCAGCTTGGGCTTGAGGTCGCCGTTGGCCACCGCGGTCACGACCTTCGCTATGCCGCGCACCTGGCCGGTGAGGTTGCCGGCCATCGAGTTCACGTTGTCGGTGAGGTCTTTCCATACGCCCGACACGCCCGGTACGTCGGCCTGTCCGCCGAGGCGGCCTTCGGTGCCGACCTCGCGCGCCACCCGCGTCACTTCAGCGGCGAAGGAGCGCAGCTGGTCCACCATCGTGTTGACGGTGTTCTTCAGCTCGAGGATCTCGCCCTTCACGTCCACCGTGATCTTCTTGGACAGGTCGCCCGCAGCCACCGCGGTCGTCACCTCGGCGATGTTGCGCACCTGCGAGGTGAGGTTGCCCGCCATGAAGTTCACCGATTCGGTCAGGTCCTTCCAGGTGCCCGACACGCCCTGCACGTCGGCCTGGCCGCCGAGGCGGCCTTCTGTGCCGACCTCGCGCGCCACCCGCGTGACTTCGGATGCGAAGGAGCGCAGCGTGTCCACCATGGTGTTGATGGTGAGCTTGAGCTCGAGCACCTCGCCTTTCACGTCCACCGTGATCTTCTTGGAAAGGTCGCCCGCCGCCACCGCCTTGGTCACGTCGGCGATGTTGCGCACCTGCGAGGTGAGGTTGCCGGCCATGAAGTTCACCGAGTCGGTCAGGTCCTTCCAGGTACCTGCCACGCCCTGCACGTCGGCCTGGCCGCCCAGCTTGCCTTCGGTGCCCACCTCGCGCGCGACGCGCGTCACCTCCGCCGCGAACGACGAGAGCTGGTCCACCATGGTGTTGATGGTGTTCTTCAGCTCCAGGATCTCGCCCTTGACGTCCACCGTGATCTTCTTGGACAGGTCGCCCGCCGCCACCGCCTTGGTCACGTCGGCGATGTTGCGCACCTGGGCCGTCAGGTTGCCGGCCATGAAGTTCACGTTGTCGGTCAGGTCCTTCCAGGTGCCGGCCACGCCCTGCACGTCGGCCTGGCCCCCCAGCTTGCCCTCGGTCCCCACCTCGCGCGCCACCCGGGTCACCTCGGCCGCGAAGGAGCGCAGCTGGTCCACCATGGTGTTGATGGCTTCCTTGAGGAGCAGGATCTCGCCGCGCACGTCGACGGTAATCTTCTTCGACAAGTCGCCGGTCGCCACCGCGGTCGTCACCTCGGCGATGTTGCGCACCTGGGTCGTGAGGTTCGCCGCCAGCAGG